>JBILXQ010000071.1:0-9003 GCA_044378375.1 Planctomycetota bacterium | reverse complement strand
GGGCTGTGGCACGGCTGGCAGTAGATCTGGTAGCGCTCCTTGCCGCGCGCCAAGATCTCGGCCGTGACTTCCATCGGGAAGGTCTCGGCCAACTTGCCGTCGACTTTGCCGCGATAGAAGTGATCGTCTTCCATCAAGTGGCCCTGAGCCACGGTGCCCGGCACCAACGGACGCATGTTGCGTCCATCAGCAAAGAACGCCGACTGGCCATAGGCCTTGTAGCGAGGCTGGTCGTGCATGTCCTGGCGGCAAGCGCCAAACAGACCGGCGCTGACGAGGGCGAGGGCGATGATCGAGGTCTTCATCAGTTGGGTACCTCCTCAATCGCGGTCGGATGGCAGCTGGCAAGGAACTCACGCGCCTTGTCGAACTGCGGATCTTCCGACTCGATCAGGAAGAAGAAGCGGTCACGGGACGCTTCACTGAAGCGCTCCACGCCGAAGAGCGGATGGTGCGGACGCGGCAGGCCGTTGAGCGCCAACATCCCGAACACGGCGGTGAGCGCCGCGAACAGAATGGTCGTCTCAAACATCGGCACGATGAAGGCCGGCCAGCTGAGGTATGGACGGCCACCGATGTTGATCGGGTACTCGAGCACCGAGACCCAGTACTGCAGGCCGAAGCCCACAGCGGCACCGGCGATGCCGCCACACAGCACCATCAGCGGGAGCCTGTTCTTCAGGCCCAACGCTTCGATGACACCGTGAATCGGCATCGGCGAGAACGCCTCGATCTTGGTGAAGCCCGCCGCGCGAGCGGCTTTGCAGGCTTCAATCAGCGGCTCGGGCCGATCGAACTCGGCCAGAATCCCGTGGAGCGGATGCTTGTGGTCGTGATGCGCCATGGTCGTCGGCCTCTCAGTGGTGGCTGCCGCCGTGCTTGTGGTCGGAGTCCTTGCCCGTGACGCCCGAGGCGGGCACCAACATGCGCATCTCGAACATCGCGATCATCGGGAGCACGCGCACGAACAGGAAGAACGAGAACAGGAAGAAGCCGATCGTGCCGGCGTACATGCTCCAGTCCCACACCGTGGGGGCGTAGTGACCCCACGAAGCCGGGAGGAAGTCGCGGTGGAGGCTCGTGACGATGATCACGAAGCGCTCCAGCCACATGCCGATGTTCACCGACATGGACACGAAGAACAGCGCCCAGATGTTGCGGCGCGCCGGCCCGTACCAGAACAACTGCGGGATGGTGCAGTTGGTCAAGATCAACGCCCAGTAGGTCCATGCGTACGGACCCGTCAAGCGGTTGATCAGCATGTACTCTTCGTACGGCGAGCCGGAGTACCAGGCCATGAACACTTCCAGCGCGTAGCCGTAGGTCACGATCAGGCCGGTCGCGAGGAGCACCTTCGCCATCACATCGAGGTGCTTCTCCGTGATGAAGTCGTGCAGGCCATACGCGGCGCGCAACGGCAGCATCAAGGTCAACACCATCGCGAAGCCGGCGAAGATGGCGCCAGCCACGAAGTACGGCGGGAAGACGGTGGTGTGCCAACCAGGCAAGATACCGGCGGCGAAGTCGAACGACACGACCGAGTGCACCGAGAGCACTAGCGGCGTCGAGATACCTGCCAGGATCAACGAGGCCGTCTCATAGCGATCCCAGTGGCTCGCGGCATTGCGCCAACCCATGGCGAGCATGCCGTAGAACACCTTGACCACCTTGTGCTTCGCGCGGTCGCGCAGCGTGGCGAGGTCAGGGATCAGGCCCGTGTACCAGAACAGCAGCGACACGGTCGCGTAGGTGGACACCGCGAAGACGTCCCACACCAGGGGCGAGCGGAACTGCGGCCACATGCCCATCGTGTTGGGGTAAGGCAGCAGCCAGTACGCCAACCACGGTCGACCGGTGTGCAGCAGCGGATACATGCCGGCGCACGACACGGCGAAGATGGTCATGGCTTCGGCCGCACGGTTGATGGAGGTACGCCATGTCTGGCGCAACAACATCAAGATGGCCGAGATCAAGGTGCCGGCGTGACCGATACCGATCCACCACACGAAGTTGATGATGTCGAAGGCCCAACCGACCGGGACGTTGTTGCCCCAGATGCCGATGCCGGTGAACACCAGCTTCGTCACGGTTGCGCCCAAGAGCAGCACACCGATGGAGCCGATGCCCATCATCGCGTGCCAACCGATCGGCGTCTTCAACGGCGGGGTGAGGACGATCTCACTGATCTTGTCGGTGATCGTCGCCAGAGTGTGGCCCGGCGCGATGATCGCGTCTTGCTGCTCCTGGCCGCGCTGGTCGTGCTTGTGGTCGCTCATGTCTGCGCGCTCAGGCGAGCTCCGGGTTCTTGTTCGTGGTCTTCGCTAGGAAGGTCGTACGCGGCTTCGTGTTGAGCTCCTCGAGCAAGCCGTAGTTATGCGGCTCTTGCTTGAGCAGGTACACCTCTGAAGTCGTGTCGAGCAGGTTGCCGAAAGCGATGGCATCGGTCGGACAGACCTGCTGGCAGGCCGTCACGACTTCGCCTTCGCGGATCTTGCCGTCCGGGCGCTTGGGCGTGGCGCCTTCGCGCTTGGCCGTTTGACGCGCGTGGTTGATGCGTTGCACACAGTAGGTGCACTTCTCCATCACGCCGCGCGAGCGCACCGACACGTCCGGGTTGCGCTGCATCTTCAGTGACTCGGTAGCCCAGTCGCTGTAGAGCAGGAAGTTGAAGCGGCGCACCTTGTACGGGCAGTTGTTCGAGCAGTACCGCGTGCCCACGCAGCGGTTGTAGGTCATCTCGTTCAAGCCCTCGGGGCCGTGCGAGGTGGCACCGACCGGGCAGACCGTTTCGCAGGGCGCGTTCTCGCACTGCATGCACGGGATGAGCTGGTGATGAACCTCGGGGTTGTTCTCGTCGCCCTTGTAGTAGCGATCGATGCGCAACCAGTGCATCTCGCGGCCGCGCAGGATCTGCTCCTTGCCGACCACCGCGATGTTGTTCTCGGCCACGCAGGCCGTCACGCACGCACCACACGCGGTGCAGGCATTCAGGTCGATGACCATGCCCCACTGGTAGTCATCGCTGACGCGGTTATTGAAGCCCTGCTCGTTCTTGCGAGCGGCGGCTTCCTTGACGTAGGCCTTGTCGCGCAACGCGTCGATCTCGGCCTCGCGCGGCTTGGCGTAGATGTCCGTCTCGCCGTGCGAGGCGTGACGATCTTCCTTCTCCAAGGAGTGCGGGTCGGCCTTGAAGCGATCGATCGAGCGCACGCGCACGATCTTGCGCTTGTCGGCTTCCGTGGCCGTGGTCTCGTAGTCGTCGTGCTCTTGCGTCGACGCGATCTTCATCGAGCCGCCAACTGCCTTGACGGTCGCACCTGCAGCGCCCCATTGCTGGGTCGTGCTGCGCAACGCGTAGGAGTTGAAGCCCACACCGGTGCCTACCTTGCCGCCGTGCACGCGGCCGAAGCCGAGGTGAATCGTCAGCGCGCCGATCGCGTGACCGGGCGCAACCCACACGGGGCCCACGATCGTGCGGCCACCCACGGCGACTTCCACCATGTCGCCCGTGTTGACGCCGAGCTTCTTCGCATCGGCCGGCGCCATCTGCACGGTGTTGTCCCAAGTGATCTTGCTGACCGGCTTGGGCAGCTCCTGCATCCAACCGTTGTTGGAGTAGCGGCCGTCGTAGATCGTCGGGTCCGGACGCAGCGCGACATCAAAGCCACCGGCGACAGCGCTCGGTGCGGCGGTGATGGCCTTGGCGGACACTTGCACGCTGGCTGCGCGCGTGTCTTCGACCACGCCATCGTGCAACCAACGGCGCCACGCGAGTTCGAAGCCGTCCTTCTTGATCGCGCTCCAATGCGCGCGCACCAAGTCGTAGGCCGGTGTGCCTGCCTTGTCGAGCATCAGCGCCAGCACATCGTGGGCTGTCTTGCTGCTGTACAACGGAGCGATCAGCGGCTGGATGATCGTCACAGTGCCGTCAGCGGCCTTGGCATCGCTCCACGCTTCGAGGAAGTGCGATTCCGGCAGGAGCCAATCGCAAATGCGGCTGGTCTCGTTTTCGTGCGAGGTGAGGTGGGCCTTGGTGGCAACCTTGTCCAGCGCCGAGGCAAAGTCGCAATCCGCCGGTGCGTCATACACCGGGTTGCCGCCCAACATCACGAGCATCGACACCTTGCCGGCGCGCATGTCGTCCGCCAAGGCCTTGATCGAAGCGAGGTTCTCGACCTCAGCGCCGAAGGTCTCGACCGGCGGCAACAGCTCGACCGTCTTGCCGATGCAACCCAGCTTGTCGTGAATCGCATGCACCAAGGCCTGCACCACAGGTGTCTGCCACGCGCCCGCGACGAGCAACGCAGCACCCTTGTTGGCTTCCAGATCCTTGGCCAGCGCTTCGAGGAAGCGCTGCTCTTGGTCTGTCAATTTCTCTTGCGGCACAGCCACCGCCACATTCAGGCGGTTGGCGAGGTAGCGCACGAAGCGCTCGATGTCGCACGAGCGCATCGCCAAGCGGTGATCCGCCATGGCGCCTGTCGCGGTGCTGCCCGATTCGACCGCGTACAAGCGGTTCATCGTGGTTTCGGTCGCGCGCACCTTGCGGTTGGCGGTGAACTCGCGCGCGGCGCGCACGCTGTCCGGGCCCAGCGTCAGGAACTCGCTGTCGAGCGACACCAAGACCTTGGCTTGGCCGTAGTGCGCGTAGGCGTTGAGGTCGCGACCGAACGCGAGCATCGAGCCCGCGCGCTGGTGATCGCGGTGCATCGGCTCCCACACATGCACTTGCAAGTTCGGATGAGCTGCGCGCAACGCATCGAGCTGTGCGCCGAGCGTCGGCGAGGTCACCGCGCGCGTCAACAAGCGCACGCCTTCGCCCTGCTTGCTCGATGCAATCGTGACAGCCGTGCGCAACTCGCCCCAGAACTCGTCCCACGTCGACACGCGTCCACGACGCTTGACAGCCGTGGCGCGATCGGGGTCGTACATGTCAAGTACGCTTGCCTGCGCGAACGAGTCCGTGGCGCCAAGACTCGACGGGTGGGCTTCGTTGCCTTCGATCTTCGTCGGGCGGCCCATGTGGTTTTCCACGAGCACACCAATGGCACCCGAGGCCCACGGCATCGCCGTCGCGAAGTACAGCGGCGTACCCGGCACCATCGCCTCGGGGTTCTTCGCGTAGGCGTAGATGCGCTCTTCCGGCTGCTTGGTGCAGGCGTTGAAACCCGCGAGCGCCAGCGACGCACCCATCAACTGCAGCACGATGCGGCGATCCGGCGCGATGGCCAAGAGATCCGCTTGCTGCGGGTATTCGCGCTTCAACCAATCCTTGAAGCGTTCGGTGCCGGAGTACTCCTCCAGGCTCTTCCAGTAGTCCTTGCCCGTCTTGGCGGAGAGGTCGGTTGCCGCGCTGGTGTGGTCGTTCACGGAAGGCTCGAGGGGGGAGGTGAGGCTTGTGGGAATGAGTTGGATTAGCGGTGGCAGGTCGAACAGTTCGTCAAAGTCTTGACGTGGTTCGCCAGCACCAACTCTTCACCGAGTTCGGTCTGCGTCTTGCCGTACTTGGCCTTGGGGTCGAAGCCCATCGTGTAGATGTCTTCAGCCGGGCGCAGGTGTTGCTCAGGATTGCGGTGGCAATCGATGCACCAGCTCATGTTGAGCGTGTTCTCTTTCCACATCAGCGGCATCTGGTCGACGCGGCCGTGGCAGCTTTCGCAGCCCACGCCCTTCTTCACGTGCACCGAGTGGTTGAAGTAGACGAACTCCGGCAAGTCATGCAGGCGCACCCACGGAATGGACTCGTCCTTCGCGTAGCTATCGCGGACGACCTTCAACATTTCGGAGTTGGTCCAGATCTGCGAGTGGCACGACATGCAGGTCTTCGTCGAAGGAATGCCTGCGCTCGCGGCGATGTCCACGCTGGTGTGGCAATAGCGGCAATCGATGCCGAGGCCCTGCACGTGGTGATCGTGGCTGAACTGGACGGGTTGCTCTTTCGGCACGTCCACATCCGTCGCCCAACCAGTGTTGTTGGCCTGCCAGGCGATAGCGACCACACCACCGCCAAGCACGGCGGCCACGGCGATCGAAACCTTGGCGAGGGAGTTGAAGCTTTCGTGGAAGATCTGGGCCATGAGGTGGAGCGCCAGGGGGACGCCGGGGGGCCTCGAAGGGCGCAGCCTGAGGCCTGGACGACCGTGTCCAGACCTGTGGCATGTGTCAATCGAGCGCAAAAGTTATAGGGAATGGACCTGCACGGGGCAAGCATTCCAACCGCGGGCTCGCTCGGGCAATTCGAGCATCTAAGTCAAAGCGGGCGCAACGCTTCCGTGAGGGCGAGGGCTGGCTTGTTAACAAAGTTGTAAATATGCCCAGCCAATCCTCTCCCTGTCTTGATGGTGTCTTTAAGGAATCTTTGCAAAGACGGCCCATGCTCTTGGCCATGAACTTTCAACTCCGCACCACCGTGATCGTTGCCGCGGCCCTTGTCAGCGCCGCGTTCGTGGCGCCCCAAGCCGTCAAGGTTGACCCCAAGATCCCCGAGTACAAGGCGTCCTCGGGCGTGTCGGGCACAATCAAGAGCATCGGCTCCGATACCCTTAACAACTTGATGACCCTCTGGAGCGAGGGTTTCAAGAAGCTCTACCCCGCCGTGACGACCGAAGTTGAGGGCAAGGGCAGCACCACTGCGCCGCCGGCCCTAATTGAAGGCACCGCCAACTTTGGCCCGATGTCGCGCGAGATGAAGAAGCAGGAGATCGACGACTTCGAGAAGAAGTTCGGCTACAAGCCGACCGCGATCCCGACCTCGATCGACATGTTGGCCGTGTATGTCCACAAGGACAACCCGATCCAAAGCCTGACCATGGCCCAGGTCGACGCGATCTTCTCGAAGACGCGCAAGGGCAACCATGAGTCGGACATCACCACCTGGGGCCAGCTGGGCCTGACGGGCGAGTGGGCCGACAAGCCGATCAGCCTGTACGGCCGCAACTCGGCCTCGGGCACCTACGGCTACTTCAAGGAAAACGCGCTCTTCAAGGGCGACTTCAAGGACAGCGTCAAGGAACAGCCGGGCTCCAGCTCGGTCGTGCAGGGCGTCGCCACCGACAAGTACGCCATGGGCTACTCGGGCATCGGCTACATGACCGCCGATGTGCGCGCCGTCCCGTTGATGAAGGACGCCAAGGCGGCTGCCGTTGAGGCGACCCCCGAGAACGCCTACAGCGGCAAGTACCCGCTGGCGCGCTTCCTGTATGTGTACATCAACCACAAGCCGGGCAGCGACCTCGACCCTCTGCGCCGCGAGTTCATCGCCTACATCCTGAGCAAGCAGGGCCAAGAAGATGTGGTTAAGGACGGCTACTACCCGCTGCCCTCCAAGATCGTCTTCGACACCCTCAAGAAGATCGGTGTGCAGACGGCTCCGGCGGTAGAAGCCGGGTCGTCCAAGTGAACTTGCTGGATAGCTAACGCATAGTTAGCCGTCTGAGCTCGTAGAACGGGCGCCAACCGCGGTTGACGCCCGTTCTACTGTTCCTTGGTTGTTTCTTAGGAAAGCGGCTGAACAATGTGCGCCGCACGCCACACTAGTGCCCCTCTCGGACCCCCAAAGGCCGGATAACTCTGCGCATGACTCAGCCCTCGCTCACCGGACGCGGACCCCGCCGTCGTACGCGGCGTAGCGTGCGTGTAGCCGAGCGCGTGGCGAAGACGATGATCACGATCGGTGGCATCGGCACGATTTTGGCCGTGTCGCTGATCATGGCGTTCTTGTTGTGGGTGGTGGTGCCGCTCTTTACACAGAGCGATGCGCAGGCGCGCGCGGCTGTGCCGCAGACGGCCAGCACGCCCACATCGCACGTGGTGGTGGATGAGTACTTGGTGCTGGCCGCCACGGTGGACCACGCCGGTTGGGTGCGCGTGTGGCGCTTGGACAATGGGGCCTTGCTCAACGAAGAGCGCCCGTTCGGCGACGCGCAGCCGACCTGCTCTGGCACACGCGGTGGCGAGGTCGCGTTCGGTTTCGCCGATGGCTCCGTGCGCTTGCTGAAGCTCGCGTTCCAGAGTGACTTCCTGAACGCCGAGGAGCGCCCGCGTGCACTCACTGCGTTGGGTGGAGAGCTTTTGACAGTGATCGATGGCGCGGTTGTGCAGCGCACTGCCGATGATCAACTGCGCCGCCAACGCCTCGTGATTGCGGCCAGCGAACCGTTGGCCTTGGGCTCGGCACCTGTGGCGGCCGTGGATGTGGGCGGCGACGACGAGCGCATGCTGGTGGCTGCGGCGTTTGCAGATGGTGGTCTGGCGCTGGGCGAAGTCGAGCAAAGTGAGAACCCTTTCACGGGTGAAACCACCAACACCACGACGCTGCACAAGGTGGCCTGGCAAGCAGGCGCGCGTGGTGCACCGTGGAAGCTGATGGTCACCGGCGCGCGCGACCGTGTGTTCTTGGTGTGGGCGGATGGCACTGCTGTGCGCTTCGATACGCGCGATCCGTCGGCAGCGAAAGCCACGGAGAATTTGGATCTGGTGGATGGTGACCGGCGCGTCACCGCGCTGGAGTGGTTGGTGGGCCGTAATACGCTGCTCGTCGGTGATGACCGCGGCACTGTGGAGGCGTGGTTCGGCGTCAAGCCGGAGGGCGCACAACCGACGAGTGATGGTCTGGTCTTTGTGCGCGCGCACACGTACGCCGGACCTGATGCAGCGGTGACAGCGCTCGCCGCCTCCGATCGCAACCGCTCGTTCGTGGTGGGGCATGCGAATGGCGTGGTGCGCGTCGAGTATGCAACGAGCGGCAAGCTCGTAGCCGAAGCACAAGCGCTCTCGGCTGCGCCGCTCACAGCGGTCGCGTTGGGTCCCAAGGACGATGCGATTGTGGCCGTCGATGCGCAGCGTGTGTCCACCTGGTCGATGAGCATCGGTCACCCTGAGGCGACACTTGCCGCGCTGTTTGCGCCGGTGTGGTACGAGGGCTACTTGAAGCCCGAACACACTTGGCAAAGCTCGTCGGGCTCGGACGACTTTGAACCGAAGTTCGGTCTGGTGCCACTCGTG
>JBILXQ010000476.1:0-2605 GCA_044378375.1 Planctomycetota bacterium | reverse complement strand
TTGCAGCAGTGCAGTCATGAGAGAGTCTCGCGGGTTGACGCTTACAGTCAGGGTTACGCCACCGAACGCTGAGCAACCACGACGCGGTTGCCTTCGACTTCGATGACGATGATCGGGGTTTGAGGGTCGAGGAACTCGCCGCGCGTGACCACATCGACGCGCAGTTCGTCCATTCCCGAGGCGCGCAAACGCGCTGTGCCACCGGGCCGCAACATGCTTTCGGCCACACCCACCGCGCCCAGCAAGCGCGCGTTGAGCGGGTCTACGGCCGCAGTGTCGCTAAAGCTGGTGCCCGGGTTGACCAACACCTTGGCCAAGGGCGAGTGCGGCAAGATCTTGTTGAAGCCCAGCCACAAGGTGCCGGGGACGGTCACCGCCACCGCGGCGAGGAAGATCCAGCCAGCGGTCGAGCCTGCGGCAAAGGCGCTCACACACGCGACGCCAATGCAGATCGCAGAGGCGATGCCCAGCGCGCCAAAGCTCGGGAAGCACACTTCCGCCACGATCAGCCCTAGTCCCAAGACAAGCAAGATGATGGCTAAGGTCATGTGCTACTCACCTCACGCACGAGCAAGCGCCCCATGTCCGCTTGGACAACGACGACGGTGGCACCAGCGCGCACCAGCGCGCCTTCGGAACGCGCTTCGTGTTCGACACCTGCAGCTTGGTTGAGGCAGCGGATCTTGCCCACCGGGCGCAGGTCGGTCAGCGCCACAGCGCGGGTGCCTACGGGGATCGCGCTCATCCCCACACCTTCACCCAGCTCCGCGGCCTGAGCATGCGTCAAAACGGCTTTACGCAGCACCGGAGTCTTGGGCAAGTAGCGCGAGATGGTGAACGACAGCACGAGCGCTCCACTCGCCGCAGCCAGCAGTTGCAGCGTCGAGCGCAGCAAGGCCTCGCGCGCAAACGGTTCATGCAGCGCCAAGTCCGTGCCCGCACCGGACAGCACCAAACCGCCGAAGATCAGCAACAAGCCCAGCGCACCGAACCACAGCACACCCGGCATCACGAACAGCTCGATGATCAGCAGCACCACTCCCGCGCCCACGGCCACGAGGTGCGGCACTTCAGCCAGTCCGGCGAAGTACTTGCCCACCAGCAAGACCACAAAGGCCGCGATCGCCAACACGCCTGGCACGCCAAAGCCCGGAGACTTCAGCTCCAAGAAGCCCAGCACCAAACCGGCCATCAATAAGATGGGCGTCAGGCGCTCGATCCACGCCACGAAGGACTCCGAACGGCTCTTCTCCAGCGGTCCCACAACGGCGGTGGCGTTCAGGCCCGCGCGCTCCATCAAGGCCGGAGCATCGTCCGCAAGCGCATCCGCCATGCGCAACTCCACCGCGCGGCGCGCAGTCAAGTTCACGAGCTTGCCCTTCACCGCCAAGGTGTCGAGCAGCGAGAACTCGCGTCCCTCTTGGCGCAGTGCGTCGTACTCACCAGCGCCGACGACACGCGCTTCCCCATCCACCTTGATGAGGCGCGCTTCCGCATCGGGATCCACCATCGCCGCAGCCAAAGCCGGGTTGCGACCATGCTTCTCGGCCGCGGCCGCGAACTGCGAGCGCAAGAAGCTGATCTCCTTCTCACGCACCGACGCATCGGGGATGGGCATCAAGCCTTCGGCCCCCACGACCACCGGCAAAGCCGAGCCAATCGTGCCGCCAGAGTGCATGTAGATGCGCTTGCACGCGAGGCTGACCAACGCACCTGCGCTCGTGGCGTGGCGATTGATCCAAGCGACCGTCTCGATGCCGGAGTTCTCGGCTTCGTAGAGCTGGCGCTGCAAGACCCACAACACATCGAGCGCACCGCCCGGCGTGTCGATCTCCACCACCAAGGTGCGCGCGTCTTCGGATTTGGCCGTGCGAATCGCGCGCTCCAGCAAGGCTTGCGCACCCACATCCAGTTCGCCTTGCAGGCGCACATGCACCCACTTGCTCGCCGGCGTGGCCGGGTTCGTCGACTGGCTTGTGGCGTCGGTGGCATCCGAGGCCGAAGGGCTGCACCCGCCCCAGACCATGGCGCACACGCCCACAAAGAGGGCCCAGACCAGCGGCCAAGGCGCACGACAGTAGGTAGGGATGCGGGACATAGCTCGGGCGTCGGGGAAGACGGTGCGCATTATGGGTTGGGAAGGCCCGTACGCTCCACCCGAGACTGGATTCGGTCCGAAAAGGGAATGTGAGACTCGTGCAGGGTGGGGTGCCAGGCACCCTTCCTACTTGCGGGCCCCCCTGCCCGCCCCTAGACTTTTAACAGGTCCTATGAAGAAACTCTCAGCCCTCGCCCTCGTGTTCGCCCTCACCGGCATCACTGTGCTGACCACGGCCCGCCCCGAGGCGGTCTACTCGCACCGCACGAATGTCGCCGTCGAAGGTGCAACGGTCTCTGATCCGGATCCGGCTGACTGCCCCTTCTGCGGCGGCGACCCGGCCATCCACATTCGTCGCATGATCGAGCTGCAGCAGCAGTCGATGCGTTTGCTGGCGGAAACGTGGCTCTGAGCGGTTCCTAAGAACCACTCGCTAGACAGCTCAAGCGCGCGTTGCGGAGTGATCCGCGACGCGCGCAGTTGTTTGGGCGCGGTTGTTAGGGAGGG
>JBILXQ010000070.1:0-9005 GCA_044378375.1 Planctomycetota bacterium | reverse complement strand
TACCAAGCCTGCAGCCGGTGAATGGACCATCGAGGTCGTCGATCCTCTGGCGCTGCCGATGGACGCTGCGTTCCGTGTACTCGCGACCGCAGCGGACACTCCGCCCCCGCTGAGTCTGGAGCCCCTCACTCACCCCACAAGGCTAGGCAGCCAAACACCCTGGCTGGCCAGTGTGGTCGAGGTGTGTACACCCGATGGGACAGGGAGCGCCGTAGGCATTCACCCTTCGGGTGTGTACCTGACGAATGCACACGTCGTCAGCCGGATGGGTGGTGGTGTAGCCACAGATATCGTGTTGTGCGTCACGCACGAGCTGGGCACGGCGCCGCGCGAGACCTATCAAGCAGAGGTGCTGGAGTATGACGGCGCAATGGACCTCGCTCTGCTGCGCATCAGCGGCGACCGGCATGGACGACCGCTGCCCGTGGATTGGCGCGTGCCGAGTGTCGAGCTTAGGGAAACTGCACTACCAGAGTTGAGCAGCGAGCTCTACATCGTGGGCTATCCAGGTGTAGGCACGCAGCGTTCGCGTCCTACTCTGACGCTCACTCGCGGCATCGTTGCGGGCTTTGAACGAGCGTCCAACGGCGGCTGGACCATCAAGTCTGATGCCGAAATCACATCCGGACATTCAGGAGGAGCCGCCTTCACTAGCGCGGGCCTCTTCATCGGCACACCGACCTCGCGTGTGGAAGATGGCGCCAGCCAATTAGGTTGGATTCACACGCCTTCGATGCTAACGCCCGCCATGCGAGCACGCTTGGCGGCTCTCAAATGAAGACTGGGACTGTCTAGTTTACTTGACGGGCACGGCCGGCCCAGTGAGGCTCGCGCAAGACAGCCTTCTGGATCTTTCCTGAGCCCGTGCGCGGCAAGGCTTCCAAGAACTCCAGTACCTTAGGGGCCTTGTAGCGGGCAATACGCGCCTTGACCCACTCCACGAGTTCACCCTCCGTGGCAGTACGCCCCGCACGCAACACGACAGCGGCACGCACAGCTTCGCCGAGATGCGCATCGGGCACGCCGTACACCGCACACTCCAACACCGCAGGGTGTGCCGCCAGCGCATGCTCGACTTCGGTGGAATAGACGTTCTCGCCACCGGACAGGATCATGTCTTTGGCCCTATCCACGATCGTGACATAGCCCTCGCTGTCGACCACAGCCAGATCACCCGTCTTCAGCCATCCACTCGCAAAGACACGCGCGGTCTCCTCGGGCTTGTTCCAATACCCCTTCATCACGGTCGAGCCGCGCACACGAATCTCGCCAACCTCGACCTCATCCGCGCGCACGGCCATGCCGTCTTCACGACACACCTGCAGCTCTACGGTTGCAAAGGGGCGACCGGTCTTGGCGCGCAAGGCGAGCTGCTGCTCCAGCGGCAGAGCACGATGGTGATGCGCCAACAAGGACATGGTCAAGTACGGAGAGGTCTCCGTCATGCCGTAGGTGTTCACATACTCGCAGCCATACACCGCTACGATCTCAGCCACGAGTGCGGGTGCGATCGGTGCCCCGCCCGACAACACGGCGCGCAAGGCCTCCCAGTTGCGCCCACGCGCCGACTCATCACGAGTCATCGCATTCAGCATGGTCGGAATCAGGTTGGTGATGGTGGCGCGCTCCTGTTCCAACAGATCTAGGGCAGCTCGCGCCTCAAAACGCGGCAAAAACAGGTGCGTAGCCCCCACCCAAGTGAAGGCGAAGGTGGCCCAAGCATCAGCAAGGTGGAACATCGCCGCGATGTGAGCCCAGCGATCACGATCGGTAAGCGACAACTCCGCGATAGCACCCAACGAATGTGCCAGCACATTGGCGTGTGTCAGCATCACGCCTTTGGGCACCCCTGTAGTACCGCTGGTGTAGTAGAGGTGTGCAGTATCATCACCACCACGCGGGCTGCACACAAAACTCTGCTGCTGGCCTTGACGCAGTGCCTCTTGCAGCGTGATCCCGCTGGCCGAGGTCTCTACTAGGCGGTCGGTCCACACAATCAAACGCCAAGGTGCGCCTGCAGCCAAGGCCGCCGTCACTTGCGGAGCGAACGAGCTGTCCGTGATCAACAAGCGCGACTCGCAATCGCGCGCAATCGCCGCGAATTCCTGCGCGGAAAGACGCGTGTTGAGAGGATTGAGGATCGCACCAGCTCCCGCGGCGGCGAAGTACACGCAGGCGTAGTCGATGCCGTTCCACAGCAAGGCCGAAACGCGTTCGCCTTCGCCGGCACCTGCACTGCGCACAAAGCTGGCCAGCGCGCGCGCGCGGACTGCATGCGCCGCATAGGTTTCGCGGCGCTCACCTTCTACGAAACCTACCGTCTCGGGATGCAGGCAAGCTGCTCGTTCAATCAAGCTCCACAGGTGCTGCACAGCAGTGCTTACTCCTCATCGGAACGCAGCTTGGCGAGAATGGAGTAGTCCTCCAAGGTCGTCGTATCCTGCGTGGTCTCTTTGCCAGCGGCAATGTCGCGCAACAGTCTCCGCATGATCTTGCCCGAGCGCGTCTTCGGCAAGGTGTCCGTGAAGCGGATCTCTGCCGGGCGCGCGAGCTTGCCAATCTCCTTGGCCACATGCTCCATCAGCTCGGTCTTGAGAGCAGCATCCGTCTGATAAGCGCGCTCCACCGTGACAAAGGCGCAGATGGCTTGGCCTGTCAAATCGTCTGGACGTCCCACCACGGCGGCCTCGACCACCTTGGCATGACTGACGAGCGCGGACTCGACCTCCATCGTCGATAAGCGATGCCCTGAAACATTGATCACGTCATCCACGCGGCCCAAGATCCAGAAGTAGCCACGCTCATCGCGGCGCGCACCGTCACCTGCAAAGTACATCGAACCGTACTTGCCCCAATACCCGTGCTTGTAGCGCTCGGGATCACCCCAGATGCCGCGCAGCATGGACGGCCATGGCTTGCGGATGACGAGGTAGCCGCCTTGGTTCGGCCCCATCTCCTTGCCCTGCTCATCCACGACGGCCGCATCCACACCAAAGAAGGGCCTCGTGGCCGAACCAGGTTGCGTGGCCGTCACACCCGGCAAAGGCGTGATCATGATGGAGCCCGTCTCGGTCTGCCACCACGTGTCCACGATCGGACAACGACCGCGTCCAATCTGCTCGTGGTACCAGATCCACGCTTCGGGATTGATGGGCTCGCCCACTGTCCCCAACAAGCGCAGTGTCGACAGCGAGTACTTCTTCGGATGCTCTTCGCCCCACTTCATGAAGGTGCGAATCGCGGTCGGCGCCGTGTAGAAGATCGTCACCTTGTGCTTGTCGATCAACTCCCAGAAGCGTCCCTCGTGCGGTGCATTCGGAGCGCCCTCATACATGACGATCGTCGCGCAGTTCGCCAACGGACCGTACACGATGTAGCTGTGTCCCGTGATCCAGCCCACATCGGCTGTGCACCAGAACACATCCTCATCGCGCAGATCAAACACGTACTGCGTCGAGAGGTACGCACCAACCAAGTAACCACCCGTGGTGTGCACGATGCCTTTGGGCTTGCCGGTGGAGCCCGAGGTGTAGAGCAAGAACAACAGGTCCTCGCTATCCATCGGCTCCGGCGGGCAATCGGACGACACGCCAGCCGAAGCCTCATGCATCCACACATCGCGCGTGGCATTCCACTCCACCGGGTTCTTGGCGCGCTGGACCGTGAACACTGTGTGCACTTGCGGCAACTGGCGCACGGCCTCATCCACTTGTGGCTTGAGCGCCAACAACGAGCCGCGACGCCACGAACCATCCGCCGTGATGACCGCGGTGCAGCCGCCATCGAGGATGCGATCGACCAAGGCTTGCGCGCTGAAACCGCCAAACACCACCGAATGCGCCACACCGATGCGCGCGCACGCAAGCATGGCGATCGCTGCTTCAGGAATCATCGGCATGTAGACCGCCACGCGGTCGCCCTTCTTCAGGCCGCGGCTCTTGAGCACATTGGCAAAGCGCGCGACCTCGACGGCCAGCTCGGCGTATGTCAACGTGCGCACATCACCGGGTTCGCCTTCAAAGATCAACGCCCGCTTGTTGCCGCGGCCTTCGCGCACATGCCGGTCGACGCAGGCATCGGACACATTGATGCGACCGTTGACGAACCACTTGGCAAACGGCGCGCCCGACCAATCCAGCACCTTGTCAAAAGGTCTTGACCACGGCAGCTCGCGCGCGACACGACCAAAGAACTTCTCCGGATCGTCAACCGACTCTTTCCACATGCGCTGGTAAGTGGCTTCGTCCCCTACGCGCGCCTTGGCGCTGAAGTCGCGGGACGGCGGAAAGAAGCGGTTCTCCTGCAGGACGTTCTCGATCTGGCTCATAGGTGGCTTGCGGCCGCGCCGCATGGGCCACAAGGATAGAGGAGCCCCGAGCTCAGCGCGAGCGGAAGAGTGTGGCGTAGCGCGCCAGCTTGCCGGCAAACCGCAAAGGATGGCGCAGTTCGCGCACCAAGCGCTTGGGGCGCCGGTAGAAACGACGGTAGCCCTCGCGGATCTTCTCCTCGATCCGCGCCGCACTCATGTGCTCATTGCCTTCCAGCGCCTTGAACCCCGTCATGGTCGCGTAGTCAAACTCACGCGTCCCGTGCAGCATCTTGAACAAAGGCGTGCCGGGGTATGCGGTCACTGCACAGAACTGCACCTGATCGGGATCGCAGCGCTCGACCAACGCAAAGGTCTCCTCGACCATGGCCTCCGTCTCTTCGGGGAACCCCACCATGCAGAAGGCACGCGTCTCTACGCCGTGCCGGCGTGCAGCCTCGAACACCTCGACACAGCGCGCAGTATCGAGCTGCTTCTTGCCATCCAAGAGCTTCGAGCCGCAGTGCTTCTTCTGGATCTCCACATTGCCCGACTCCACACCCAGCGAGATGTGTGTGCAACCCGCGCCCGCCATGGCCTCAACCAGCTCGGCATCCAAGGTCTTCACCGCTGTCTCGCATTGCCACTGCACATCGAGCTGTTCACGCCGGATGCCGGCGCACAAGGCGAGCACACGATCCTTGCGTGTCGAGAAGATGGGATCACGGAACACCACCTGCTTGACGCCGTGCACGCGCACGATGTCGATCAACTCGGCCAGCACGTGCTCTGGTGTACGGAAACGAAAGCGCAGCCCCTGCGCCAGTGTGTAGCCACAAAAGCTGCAGTTCAGCGGACAGCCACGCGAACTCTTGATGGTCGTGACAGGACCTTCAATGCCCGGAAAGCGATAGGCCTGGTTGTCCAACAGATGACGGGCGGGCAAAGGCAAGTCATCCAGGCGTTCGATCTTCTCGCGCTCGGCCTCGTGCACGATGCCCGTGCTGTCCTTGCGCGATGTGCCCAACACGCCAGCAAAGCCGGTGTGCGCGCGCACGGCACGCGCCAGATCGCGCACCGTGTACTCCGGCTCTCCACGCACCACCACATCGACGGCATCGCGCTCGAAGATCTCGCCCGGTGTGTAGGTGACTTGCGAGCCCAAGATGGCCACGGGCACGCGCATGTGCGTGCGCACGTCACGGCACAGCGCCAAGTCCAGATCTAGCGAAGTGGACGATGAGTCCACACATACGAAGTCAGGTTGCTCGGCCTGAATCGCAGCCAGCGAACCGGCTGCATCCAAGCCGCGTGCATCAGCATCGAGGATCGCCACCTGCATCTCGTCCGCGAGCAGCACCGCAGCAATGTGCGCCAGCTCAATCGGCGGGTAGAGCAGACCCGGATTGACCGCCATGCCAAAGCCCCCCATCAGCCCGCGACTTACGCGGTACTGGCTGGGCGAGGGCGGATTGACGAGGACGACCTTCACGCGGCTTCTAGTATCGGTCAGTATGGCACCAAAGTGTCGAGATCGCTCCAGCGCGCACGGTGCCACCCCGGTCGGCTGGGAAGTTCCTTCCAAGTCAGCCAAGGACGCCAAGAGTGAGAATCTCGAGCCCTAGACTGCGTATGGCCCCACCATGGACGACCCTCACGTTCCGCCGCCGCCGAGCCTCCCCGCCGATGAGACCGCAGGAAAGGCCCCCGAGACCGTCCCCAGCCCCCCCCGCGTGGCCTTAGGGCCGGCCGCGGTACCGCCGCCCCCTCCGCCCCCGCCGGTGCCATCCCCCGCCCTAGCCCAACCGCAAGCTCCCGCCATCGAGAGCAAGCGCGTGCTCGCCGGCGTAACGGCCATCCTGTTCGGCCTGATCGGCCTGCACAAGTTCATCTTGGGCTACACAAGTGAAGGCGTGGTCATGCTGCTGGTCACCTTTGTGGGGGGCTTCTGCACGGCGGGCGTCAGCGTCTTGGCGACGGCCACGATCGGCTTCATCGAGGGCATCGTTTACCTCAGCAAGAGCGACGCCGAGTTCGTGCGCGAGTACCAAGTCGGCCGCAAAGAGTGGTTCTGAGCACCGACGCTGCGGCTCGGCCGCACCCGCAACACTCGGCATGGGGTGGGCGGCCAGCGCTGCTGCAAGAGCAGGCTCACGACGCGCGCTCCTGCTCGGCGCCGTGGCCGTTCTATCCGGCACATCCGCAGTGGTGTTTGGACACTTGCTGCGGATGTGAGCGGCGAACGCGCTACTGCCGACGCAAGGTGCAACCCAGTTCGCTCATGGCGCGCTCGACACGCTCCAAGAACTTGTGAATCTCGGCTTCGCCGAGCGTCTTGTCCTCGGCACGCAGCTCCACGTGCCACGCGATCGAGCGTGAACCTGCCGGCAGGCTACCACCGCGGTACACGTCAAAGACTTCCATGCCGCGCACCAGCCCCTTGCCCGAGCGCGTCAAAAGTTCTTCACAGCGCCCCGCTTGCACACTGTCGGGCACAACCACGGCCACATCGACCTTGACACCCGGGAAGCGTGGCAAAGGTTGGTAGGTGCGCGCCTCGGCAGTCGCCGCCAAAAGTGCATCCAGCGACACGACCGCACACGCCACCTCGCTAGCGAGCTCGCCGTCCAGACCCAAGCGCTTGGCTGCCAGCGGATCCAGCGCCCACACGCGAGCCAGTTCATGAGCTCCATCGGCGCTTTGGAAAGCAGCGCGCACCACCGGATGCGCATAGGGCTCGGCCGTCTCCGTGCTGACCACGCGCGCCTGCGAGTGGCCCAAGCCAGCCAACAAGTCCTCCACCATGGAGCGCACCTGCGACCAGGCGCGCCCATCCGGCTTGGCATCGGGCTGGGACTCCAGTGCGACAACGATGGCGCACTCGTGCACTTCACGCGGTTCGCCACGCGCACTCCGCGTCTCGGGCAGATAGCCCTTGCCTACCTCGTACAACGCCACGCGATCCGCGTGTTGCCGGTTCTCGCGCGCCTTCTCCAGCACGCTTGGCAACACACCGCGTCGCATGCGACCGAAGCCCTCGGCGACCGGATTGACCACAGCCACATGCGGGCGCGTGTCCAGTTCGAGTGACACCAACAACGCATCCGACACGAAGCTGTAGCTCAACGTCTCCGTCAAGTGGGCGTCGCGCGACAAGCGATCTTGGATGGCGCGCACCAACATGCGCCGTGTCCAACCAGCGTTGCGCGGCGGCGGCTCGACCGCGGCCACCAACGGCCGCACCGGGATGTTCGCGTAGCGATGAATGCGACCGACTTCTTCGATCAGATCCTGCTCGATGGTCACATCCTTCGTTGCGCGGCGCGCTGGTACCGCCACCACGAGCTGACCTTCCTTGGCCACGACACCAAAGTCGAGGCTGGTCAGAATCGCCGCAATGCGCGCATCGGAAAGGTCCACGCCTAGCAACTGACGCACGCGCTGCGGACGCACTACGATCTCGTGCGCGGGATCCTTCCAAGTGCCTACGTCCGTGATCGCTGCACTGATGTGCGCTGCAGGATCAATCTGCTGCAGCATGCGCACATAGTGGGCCGCAGCCTGAGCAGGCAGGGTGGGATCGAGGTGCTTCTCAAAGCGGGTGGAGGAATCCGTGCGCAGGGCCAGGCGCTGCGCAGTGCGCCGCACCACGGCAGGGGCAAAGGTCGCGACCTCCAATAGCAAGCTGCTCGTGCCGGCTTGTACTTTGCTGCCTTCACCACCCATCACGCCAGCGAGTGCCACCGCTTCGTCACCGGCGCAAATCAGCATGTCGCTGGTTGCCAGCTCGCGCTCTGCGCCATCGAGTGTGCGCATGCGTTCGCCTGCACGCGCGTCGCGCACCACGATGCCTTTGCCTTGCAGTTGCGAGCGATCAAAGCAGTGGTTCGGCTGCCCCAAGTCGTACATGACGAAGTTCGACAGATCGACAAGCAGGTCAATGGGCCGTGCACCCACAGCAAACAGCAAGGCCCGCAACCAGTCGGGCGAACGCTGCGGTGCTACACCATCAATGGGCACCGCGATGTAACGCGTGCACCCCTGACTGCGGATGTCGACCGGTGTGGCCGCGCCCGCACCAATCGCCGGAAAAGTCAGATCCAACGGCTTTAGGCTGCGCTGGCGCATGGCCGCCAACTCGCGTGCCAAGCCACGATGGCCCCACAAATCCGGGCGATGCGTCAACGACTTGTTGTCGATCTCAATGATCCAATCGTCGAGCCCTAGCTCTGTGGCAACGGGTGCGCCAGGCTTCGTCGACAACGGCAACTCCCAGATGCCGTTGTGCTCTTCGCCCAACCCCAGCTCGCGCTCCGAGCAGATCATGCCGCACGACTCGACGCCGCGGATCTTGCTCTTCTTGATGTGCACGTCGCCCGGCAGCTTGGTCCCAGGCAAAGCCACGGCGACATGCAAACCAGCGCGCACATTGGGCGCGCCGCACACGATCTGCTGCGGCTCTGCCAGACCCACATCCACCTTGCAGACCGACAGCTTGTCGGCATCGGGATGCTTCTCGCGCTCGAGTACATGCCCCACAACAACGGCATCCAAGTGCGGCAAGAAGCGCTCTACACCTTCAACCTCAGCCGTCGAAAGCGTGAAGTCTTGGGCCACATCGTGGGCCGTCAAGCCTGTCAAATCCACATGACGCGCAAGCCATTGATAGCTGATTTTCATCGCTTAGTCCTCAACCGAT
>JBILXQ010000475.1:0-2609 GCA_044378375.1 Planctomycetota bacterium | reverse complement strand
ATGCGCGACCTCGGTCTCCTCGCTGATGATCTGCTGGGTCCGTAAAGCAATCTTGACAGCCTTCTCGGTCGGCAGAGACAAGGTCTCGTCCATCGAGTTCGTGTGCAGCGACTGGGTCCCACCCAACACAGCCGCCATAGCCTCAAAGGCGGTGCGCACGATGTTGTTCTCGGGCTGCTGGGCCGTCAGCGACACACCCGCTGTCTGGGTATGGAAGCGCAACATCCACGAGCGCGGATCCTTGGCGCCCACGACCTCCTTCATGTGGCGGGCCCAGATGCGGCGCGCGGCCCGGAACTTGGCGATTTCCTCGAAGAAATCGAGGTGGCTGTCAAAGAAAAAGGACAAGCGCGGCGCAAAGGCATCGACATCGATCCCGCGCTCGATGCCTCGGCGCACATACTCCATGCCGTTCGCCAGCGTGAACGCCAACTCCTGCGCCGCGGTCGAGCCGGCCTCACGGATGTGGTAGCCGCTGATCGAGATGGTGTTGAACTTGGGCACATGCACGCTGCAGTGCGCCATCACATCAACGATCATGCGCAGCGCGGGCTCTGCCGGCACCAGCCAGGCGTGCTGGGCCTGGTACTCCTTCAGGATGTCGTTCTGGATCGTGCCTTGCAGCTTGGCCGGCGCCACGCCCTGCGTCTCGCCGCAGGCGATGTAGAACGCCAGCATGATGGGCGCCGGGCCGTTGATGGTCATCGAGGTCGACACCTCGCCCATCGGGATGCCGTCCATCAGAGTCTGCATGTCACGCAAACTTGACACAGCCACGCCGACCTGACCGACCTCGCCCTTGGAGCGCGGCGAGTCCGAGTCGTAGCCCATCAAGGTCGGGAAGTCGAAGGCCGTCGAAAGCCCCGTCTGCCCGTGCTTGAGCAAGTACTTGAAGCGCTCGTTCGTCTGGCGCGCGGAGCCGAAGCCCGCGAACTGGCGCATGGTCCACAAGCGCCCGCGGTACATCGTCGGGTGCACACCGCGCGTGTACGGGTACTGCCCGGGCAGGCCCAGATCGCGCTCGGCATCCACGACCGCATCGTCAGGCCCGTACAGCGGCTGCAGCGGCGCACCCGAGATGGTGGTGAACTCCACATCGCGCTTCTCGCCCTTGTCGTAGGCCTGTTGCCAGGCTTGACGCGGATCAGTCCCACTGGCCTCAGAACGGCTCATGTCGTGCTCCTCTTGTCCGCTTGGGCCACTTGCGACGCCAAGGTCGCATGCAGCTCAGCCACCACATCGTACGTGGACACGCCAGAGTCCAGCAGGCTGCGTGCCTGCTCGGTCCATCCGCCGCGTTCCCACAAAAGTTCGCTCATGCGCTCATCAAAGACGCGCCGTACTTGGGCGACGCGCTTTTCTCGCCGCGCCAAAGCCAAGCCCGCCTCACCCAGATGAGACCGATGCGCCGCGATGGCCGCCAGCACATCGTCGATGCCTTCGCCGCGGCCGGCGCTGGCCGCCACCACCGGGGGCGTCCACTTGCTGCGCCCGGCGGTGCGGATGTGAGCGGCCTCCGACAGATCGACAATCAAGCGATCCGCCCCCGGCAGTTCGGCCTTGTTCACCACCAACACATCGGCCACTTCCAAGATGCCGGCCTTCATGGCTTGGATGCCGTCGCCGGCCCCAGGGCACAGCACCACCAACACCGTGTCCGCGGCCGAGACCACGTCATACTCCGCCTGGCCGACGCCGACCGTCTCGAGCACGATCTCATCGAGGCCGAAGCCATCCATCGCGTCGCAGGCATCAACCGCGGCACGCGACAGGCCGCCGTGGCTCTTGCGGCTCGCCATCGAGCGGATGTACACGCCGCTGTCGGCGGTGCGCTCTTCCATGCGGATGCGGTCGCCGAGCAGCGCGCCGCCGGTGAACGGCGAGCTGGGGTCAACCGCCAAGATGCCAACGGTGCGGCTCTGGGCCCGCACGGCGCGCGCCAGCTCGTTCACCAGCGTGCTCTTGCCAGCACCCGGCGGCCCCGTCACCCCGATGCGCCGCGCGCGCCCTACCTTGGGCCACAGCTGCGAAAAGAAAGCCGGAAAGCGCCGGTCGTTGTTCTCGGCCCAGCTAATCACGCGCGCCAACGCCCCCTTGTCCCCGAGCGCGAAACGCTCGGACAGGCTGGGCGACTGGCTCGGCAGCTGGGAGTTCGAAGGGCTTTGCACGGTCCGGGCATTGTAGCGCGCCGTGCCCGAAGCCCTACGCATCCTCACCGAAACCGGTCGAGCACCGCCCTCAGCTGGCGGTGCTCGACAGGTTTCGTTGATGCGGGCGGGGGACGACTTGCTGGGAGCCGAGTGATTTGCGCGTGGATGAAGTCGAAGTCCCCAAGGATGTGGTCCAGACGCCGAACGGCATGTACCGCGCGGGCAAGACTGACGGGTTGCTCTTGACCCTACGCGACCGTCAACGCGTAGGGCGAGATCACGGGCCTCGGACGGCTCCACTCATGCATCCGCTGCCACGAGAGCGCACCCTTCGACGGGCTGTACGGACTCAGCCGTTCTGGAGTGCCCGGGCGATGACGATGCGCTGGATGTCGCTGGCGCCTTCGTAGATTTCAGTGATGCGCGCGTCGCGGAACAGGCGCTCGACATGGAAGTGGT
>JBILXQ010000069.1:0-9031 GCA_044378375.1 Planctomycetota bacterium | reverse complement strand
CCTGCGCGGCGCGGTGTGATGCGCGCAGGAATCGCGTGACCCGTGATGCGTCGCGCAGCTTCGATCACTTCACGCACGGAGAAGCCATTGCCGGTGCCGAGATTGCAGACCAACTCGGGACTGCCTTGTTGCAGCTTGCTGAGCGCGCGCAGGTGCGCATCCGCCAAGTCATCCACATGCACATAGTCGCGGATGCACGTGCCATCCGGCGTGTCATAGTCATCGCCGAAGATCAAGATCTCGGGACGCTTGCCCTGCGCCACACCCAACACGAGCGGAATGAGGTGCGTCTCCGGCTCATGGTGTTCGCCCAAGTCGCCATCGCGACTGGCACCCGCTGCGTTGAAGTAGCGCAGCGCCGCCCAGCGCAACCCATAGGCGCGCCCGTAGTCTTGCATCATGTGCTCCATGTGCAGCTTGGTTCGACCGTAGGGCGAGATCGGCTGCTGGGGATGCGTTTCATCGATAGGCACACGCACGGGATCTCCATACGTGGCGCAAGTCGAGCTGAAGACGATGTCGCGGCACGCAGCAGCCCGCATCGCTTCGAGCAAGTTCCAAGTGTTGATCACATTCTCGCGGTAGTAGCGCGAAGGATCGCCGACCGACTCACCTACATACGCGCGCGCAGCAAAGTGAATCACGGCCGTCGGCCTGTAGGCCATGAAGACGCGACCCAGCGCAGCGCGATCCGCGAGGTCCACTACCTCAAGCGGCACTTTGACTGCGGCACGATGCCCGGTGGAAAGGTTGTCGAGCACAATCACCGGCACACCGCGGCGCTCCAACGCACGCACGGTATGACTGCCGATGTAGCCAGCTCCGCCCGTGACCAGCACGGGACCCTGCGGCACGCCGAGGTTGTCCATATCCAGAAGACTACGCCCCAAACCGCGACGAGGCCAACGCAGCGTCGGGTCCGATCAAGATTCCCCCCGCTGCCACGAAGTCGACCCAGAAACTCGGCCAAGACTTGGCGACGGCCTCCGCATCCCGCACAAGGACCTCGGGCAGGGCCAAACCCAGCAAGGCGCCGGCAAAGGCCAGGCGGTGGTCACCTTCAGCATCAACCAGCACGCTTGCGGGCGCTTGGCCCATACGGCCGTGACCAGAGGCAGGGCCAATCACGAGCACTTCCTCGTTCTGGGCCGTAGCGCTGCACCCGCAGGTGCGTGCCAGCGCGACCAGAGCATCGAGCCGCCGACTCTCCTTGCGATTGAGCGTGCGCAAGCCGCGCAGCGTGCTGCTCTGACCTTGCCGTAGCGCAGCGACGATCGCCACCGCCGCCAGCACCGGTGCCAGATCCGGCGTGTCGGCGAGATCCAAGTCCACACCCGCAAGTTGCTCGGCCCGGCAGCGCGTGGTGTGTGCCTCACACACAACCTCGGCGCCGAAGGCGCGCAGATGCTCGACAATGCGCGTATCGCCTTGACCCGAGTCCGGTGTCAAATCGGTGCTGACCATGCGGCCACTGATGGCGCCCGCAGCCAAAGCGACTGCGGCAGCGGAGGCATCCACCTCGGTCACCAACGGCGTAGAGGGTGCTTGCAAAGGTCCGCGCACCGACCACACGGAACCCTGCACCTCTACCTGCGCACCAAAGCGGCGCAGCTCGCGCGCTGTCAGCTCGGCATACGGCCGCGAGGGCAAGTCCCCCGCAACCCGCACGACGAACTCGCCAGGCCACGCAGCGACGGCGCACAGCAGAGCGCTCAGCTCTTGCGACGAAACCGGATGATCCAGCCAGAGCTCGGACGGCGGGCCAATGGCGCGCACCGACACAGGCCAGCCATGCGGGCGACCTGTATGCGTGACAGCCACTCCGGCCTCGCGCAAGGTGGCGAACAGGGGTGCGCTGCTACGTGCCAGCAGAGTGCCGCTGGCTTCGATGTGCGCTTGAGCCCCCGCATGTCCCGCCAAGGCCAGCATGCTGGTGCCCAAACGCGCCAAAGTGCCGGATTCGCCGACCTCGAACGGCTCCGTCGCTCGCCAGCCGCGATGCGGCCCGGGAGGCAGGCCATCCACCTCAAGAGCCGCCTGGAAGATAGGCCGCACGGAGGCACCGGTGCGTGCCAGGAACGCACGCGCCGCCGTGACATCCGCACCGCGCGGTAGGCGCGTCAAGCTCGTGCGACCGTGCGCGGCACCCGCCAGCAAGAGCCGGCGCTGAGCGACAGACTTGGAGCCGGGCACCGAGACATGCCCAGCCACACACGAGGCTCGCCCTAGCCCTACGGTGGTCATAGGCCCATCCTAGCGCAGCTGCATGGAATCAATGCAACGGCGCTGCCATACTCGCCGCCCATGACCGGTACTCGGACGGCGGATCTGTGGTTGGGCGGCTCGCAAGCGCACCTTCCGTTCCCCTTGCTAGCCAGCGGCAAGGTGCGCGATGTCTACGAGCTCGACGCACAGCATCTGCTGTTTGTGACGAGCGATCGTGTCTCGGCCTTCGATGTGATCATGCGCGAAGGAGTGCAGCACAAGGGACGCGTGTTGACGGCGATTTCGACGTGGTGGTTTGAGCGCACGCGCGACATCATCGCCAACCACTTGGTCTCGGCACGCGTCGAGGATGTGCCCTTGCTCGACAACGACCAACGCGAGGCGCTGCGCGGACGGGTGTTGATCGTGCAACGCGCGCTGCCCAGCACGGTCGAATGGGTGGTGCGCGGTTGGATGGCCGGATCGGGTTGGAAGGAGTACCAGAAGACGGGCTCCATCTGCGGTGTGGCTTTGCCGGCGGGACTACAGCTGGCCTCGCGTCTGCCGCAGCCCATTCTCACACCGACCACCAAGGAAGCGGCCCACGACATCCCCATCGATGAGATCGAAGCACGCCGTCGCGTGGGTGACAGCTTCTTTGACGAAGCCAAGCGCGCCACACTCGCGCTGTACCAACGCGGCGCGCAGACCCTCGAGCGCCACGGCCTATTGTTGGCTGACACCAAGTTCGAGTTCGGCACGCGTGATGGTCGCGTGCTGTTGATCGACGAGATGCTCACACCGGATTCTTCGCGCTTCTGGGATGCGGCGCAGGTGCGCACCGGCTTCAGCCCGCCATCGTGGGACAAGCAAATTTTACGCGACTGGCTCGAGCAACAGCCGTGGAACAAGGAACCGCCGCCCCCGCCGGTAGACCCGGGCATTTTGGCGCGTGTATCGCAACGCTACCTTGAGCTGTGTGTCAAGTTAACCGGACAGACGCCCGAAGGAGTCCAAGCATGAGCGCCCATGTAGAGACCCTGCGCTGGGAAGGCGGACTGCCGGGCCATTGCGCCTTGATTGAACAAACGCGCCTGCCTCTGGAGGAGGTGTGGCTCCGTGTCGACACCGTGCTGGCCATGCACGACGCCATCAAGCGCTTGGCTGTGCGCGGTGCGCCGGCGATTGGTGTCGCAGCCGGCTACGGCGTGGTATTGGGCGTGCAGAACCTCAGCACACAGACAGCGGACGAGGTGCTGCGCGCAGCGCTCGAATGCGCGGACTATCTCGCCACTTCGCGGCCCACCGCAGTCAATCTGTTCTGGGCCTTGGACCGCATGAAGGCACGCGCGCGCCGCGAACATGCAGCCCAACGCACCGGCGCTGATCTTGTGCGCGCTCTCCATGCGGAAGCTCTGCTGATCCACGAGGAAGACCGCGCCATGTGCCAAGCGATGGGCCAGCACGGTGCCCCTCTGATCGAAGATGGCATGGGCATCCTGACGCACTGCAATGCTGGTGCCCTGGCGACCGGCGGCATGGGCACGGCACTGGCGCCCATCTACACCGCCATGGCTCAAGGCAAACGCGTCAAGGTCTATGCCGACGAGACGCGTCCCCTGCTGCAAGGTGCACGCTTGACGGTCTACGAGCTGATGAAAGCGGGCGCCGATGTCACGCTCATCACCGACAACATGGCCGCGAGCTTGATGCGCACGGGTGCGGTGGACTTGGTGTTCGTGGGCTCGGATCGCATCGCGGTGAACGGCGATGTGTGCAACAAGATCGGGACCTACTCGGTCGCCTTGGCTGCGCGCGAACATGGTGTGCCGTTCTACGCCGTAGCCCCCACGTCGACCTTTGACCCGCACTGCAAACGCGGTGAGGACATCCACATCGAAGAGCGTGAGGCCGCAGAGATCTGCGAAGGCTTTGGCCGGCGCACGGCGCCGCATGGCACGAAGGTCTGGAATCCTGCCTTCGACTGGACGCCGGCGCGCATGGTCAGCGGCATCGTGTGCGAGCACGGTTTGATCCGCAAGCCCAACCAACGCCGAGTGGAAGCTGTGCTCGCTCGCGCCGGTCGGCTTGCAGTGCAGTAACTAGCGCATCCCGGCTACAGATTAGGGGGGCTCGCGAGCCGATGTAGTGCTCGTCCTATGAAGCAACCCACTGAAGAGCCGGAACAGGAACTCGATGCCCCCGAAGAGGTCACCGTCGAGGCCATGGATCGCGAGGTGTTGGAGTTCATCCGCGCAATGGATGACTACAAGCGCCTAAATCGCCGGCAATTCCCGACGTGGGGCGAAGTGTTGCGCGTGGTGCGCACGCTGGGCTACAAGCGCTCGACCTAGCGCAGACTACAGCTCGCACAACTCGGCCGGATCTTCGAGCCAACGCACGGGAGCCAAATGCGCGAAGTGCTCGTGCTGGAACGGCCCCCAACGTACCGCCATGGCGGTCGCACCGGCCGCTTGCGCACACGCCGCGTCATGCGGCGAGTCGCCTACATAAATAGCCTGCTCCGGCGCCACACCGAGCTGCTCCAGCGCCAACAGCAAGGGCGCGGGATCGGGCTTGTGGCGTGCGGTGTCCTCAAGGCCCACCACAGCCTGAAACCACTGCGGTTCCAGGCCGACATGCAGCATGCCGCGCTGCGCTGAAGCGCGCATCTTGCTGGTGACGATGCCCAGGGTGCGCCCGTCCGCGGCCAAGCGCGCCACCGCCTCCGTCACGCCGCGATACGGCTTCACCAACTCATCGTGGTGCGCGAGGTTCCACGCACGATAGGTGCGAATCAAGGCCTCCACGCGCGCCTCTTGATCCTCGCACTCACCGACGAGCAGCGAGAACTGGTGCTTGAGCGGCGTGCCCAACCAGCGCAACCACTCGCTGCGTCCCGGTGAGGGCAAGCCATGCTCCAACACCGCATGTTCGTAGCTGCGCACAATCAACTCGATCGAGTCGATCAGCGTACCATCGAGATCAAAGATGACTGCGCGCGCTTGCGCCATCAGGCGCTACCCGTGGTCCAACCGGGATAGATGGGAAAGCGCTGTGTGACTTCCGCCACTTCACCGCGCACGCGTGCATGCACGCCAGCATCGTGCGGAGCGCGCAAGGTGGTGGCGATCCACGCCGCAAGCGTCTGCATCTCACCGCGTCCAAGCCCGCGCGTGGTCATCGCCGCAGTGCCCAAGCGAATGCCCGAGGCTTGCATGGGCGGACGCTGATCGTACGGGATCAAGTTCTTGTTGCAGGTGAGGTTCACTGAGTGCAGCAAGTGCTCGGCTTCCTTGCCGGAGAGCCCGGTAGCCGAAATGTCGACGAGCATCAGGTGGTTGTCAGTTCCACCTGACACAATGCGCAACCCGTGCTCGACCAAAGCAGCCGCCAACGTGCGCGCGTTCTCGACCACATGGCGTTGGTACGCAACAAACGAGGCCTGCGAGGCTTCGCGCAAGGCCACGGCTTTGGCCGCGATCACATGCATCAAAGGTCCGCCCTGACCACCGGGGAACACAGCCGAGTCGATCTTCTTGATCAACTCCGCGTCTGCCAAGACCATGCCGCCACGCGGCCCGCGCAAAGTCTTGTGCGTCGTGAAGGTGACAACATCCGCGATGCCAACTGGCGTCGGATGCACCTTCGCCGCGACGAGACCGGCGATGTGGGCCATGTCAACCAAGAGGCGCGCGCCGCACTCCTTGGCAATGGCTCCAAAAGCCGCGAAATCCAGAGTGCGCGAGTAGGCCGACGCACCGGCGATGATCAACTTGGGCCGCTGCGCCAAGGCCAAGTCGCGCACGCGATTCATGTCGAGCAGCTCGCTCTCCTTCTCGACGCCGTACGACACCACTTTGTAGTAGTGCCCCGAAAAGTTCTTCGGGTGGCCGTGCGAGAGGTGACCACCGTGATCGAGCGACATCGCCAAGATGGTGTCGCCCGGCGCGATCAGCGCCATGAAGGCCGCCATGTTGGCTTGCGTGCCCGAGTGCGGTTGCACATTGACTCCCGCAGCGCCGAACAAAGCCTTGGCGCGCTCGCGGCACAAGTCTTCGACCGTGTCCACATGCTCGCAGCCACCGTAGTAGCGCTTGCCCGGGTACCCCTCGGCGTACTTGTTGGTCAGCACCGTCCCCATCGCCGCGATGACTTCGCGCGACGCGTGATTCTCAGACGCGATCAACTCCAGTTGCGTCTCTTGACGCGTGCGCTCGAGATCGACCGCCGCCCACAGCGCGTCATCGGTGCGTACACTGCCGCTCGGTTGCTGGCTCATTGCTTCACGCCTTGCTTGTAGGTGCCACTCTTGTCCGGATCCGGTGTGCCGTCTTCCAAGTAGAAGGTCCACTCACCTTCTTGCGCGCCGGCCACGAACTGACCGCGCACCACGAGTCGGCCTTGGAGGTCGCGCTCTTCCACCGGGCCGTCGGGCACACCGGCGCGATAGACCAAACGCTTGTGCAACGCACCACCCGGATGGCGCACGCTCCACTCGCCGTCTTGGCGGCCTGCCGCATACGCGCCCTCCATGTGGAGCGAGCCATCGGCGTGCCAAGCATTCCAGGGACCTTCTTGCTGACCGGCGCGGTACTCACCTTGAGAAGCCTTGTTGCCGTTCTCAAACCAAGCCGTCCACAGGCCTTCTTGCACACCGGCTGCATAGGTGCCTTCGCGCTTGGCTTGGCCGTTGGGCCAATACTCGGCAAAGGGGCCTTGCCACTTGCCATCCACCGCTTCGCCTTTGGCGCGCAGCGTGCCGTTGTCAAACCAATCGGTAAACGGCCCCGTTTGACGGCCCTTGTCCCACGCCGCCTCCAGTTGTTTGGCACCCGACTCGTAGTACACGGTCCAGCGGCCGTGTTGCGCTCCGTCGAGGTACTCGCCTTGACGCTTCAAGTTCCCATTGGCGTAGCGCTCGACATAGGCGCCCTGCCGCCGGCCATCGACCCAGCGCGCGGTCTCATGCGGCGCGCCGTTTTCGTAGAAGGTGCTCTCCGCACCATCTTGCACGCCGTTCTTCCACGACTTCTCGCTGCGCTTGACGCCGCTGGGGTAATTCTCGAGCCAGGTGCCGTGGTACTGACCGTTGAGCTGCACACCTTGCAAGCCCAGCGCACCCGTCTCGTGCCAATACGACCACGGCCCATTGGGCTGGCCATTGGCGTACAAGCCTTCGGAGCGTTTTTTGGTTTGGGCCGCGTCGTACCACTCCACCCAAGCCCCATCACGCGGCGGCGTGGGCGGCTTGGAACCACCGCCATCACAGGCGCTGGCGAGGAGAGCGAGACAGACAGCGGCGCAGGCGAGGCGGGCAGTCATAGCGGAGCGATCTTAGAGGCTAGTGGCGCTTGCAATCCAGTACCCTGTGCCTGTGTATCCTGTGCCCGTGTACCGCACCTCCCATCGTACCTCACTCACCCTCATGTACTCCTTGGTCCACGCGCTGTGCCTGCTCCTCGTGTGCAGCGCTTGCCGCGACGAACCGCGCCGGCCGAATGTGCTGCTCGTGACTCTGGACACGACACGGGCTGACTTTTTGTCGTGCTACGGAGCGCGGCCCGGAGCGACCCCCGTTCTGGATGAGCTGGCGGAACGCGGTGCGCTCTTCCGCGATGCGTATGTGTCCGCGGCGGTCACACCGGTATCGCATGCCACGATTCTCACGGGGCGCGACAATCCGGAACACGGTCTGCGCGTGCTGTCCGGCTTGTCGGGGTACAAGCTGCCAAGCACTGTGCCGACTCTGGCTACGACCTTGCAGGACGCCGGTTGGCATACGGCAGCCATTCACTCGGCCTTTCCAGTCTCGGGGTTCTTTGGCTTTGCTCGCGGCTTCGAACGTTTTGAGAGTTTCGATGGCGTCATGGCGCCCAGCCGCGCGGGCACGATTTCGTGGGATCTACAAACCTTGCAGCGCCGTAGCGACGAGACCACGAATCTTGTGGTCGATGAGCTGTCGCGCGACGAGCGCCCGTTCTTCTTGTGGCTGCATTACTGGGATCCGCATGACCCAGTCAAACTGCCCCCCGCGGAGGCGCTGCCAGCCAACCTGCCGCGGGATGCGAACGGGTTGTTGCTGCCGTCGCGCGAGCTGTACGGAGCCGAGGTGTCGTACGTGGACCAACAGTTTGGTCGCGTGCTGCAGCGCTTGGAGGAACGCGGCGAGCTCGACAACACCATTGTGGTGGTCGTGGCGGATCACGGCGAAGGCCTGGGCGATCACGGCTGGGAGTACCACCGCATTCTCTACCAAGAGCAGGTGCACACGCCGCTGATCATCGCGGGCCCGGGCGTGCCCAAGAGTGTGGTCGAGGCCACTGTGCGCAGTTGCGACATCGCGCCGACGATCTGGGATTTGGTGCAGGTGGCTACGCCCGAAGGCGGCAGCGGTCGCAGCCTGTTGGGCTTGATGAAGGGTGCCGTCGAAGCGCCGCGCGCGGCCTACATGGATCAGATCAATGGCTACGACCTCAATGCCAAAATGGTCGAGGCGCGGCCGCAGGATGCCTTCGTGTACGGCGTGGTGCACGATGGCTGGAAGCTCTTGTGGAGGCCGCACATGCCGCAGGCTTCGGAGCTGTTCCACTTGCGTGTAGATCCGCGCGAGCAAACCAACCTATATGCACAGGAAACCGAGCGCGTCGCCGCGCTGCAGAAGCTACTCGCCGAACGGGGCGGTTTCGTGCTGGCTCCTTTCCCCCCCGAAAGCGGCGCCGATAGCGCCTCGATCCGCGCGGCCTTGGACAAGCTGGGCTACGCTGGCGGTGCGTCGGCCTACCTAGACTCGCGCTGGGGCTGGTTCTGTCCCAGCCACCCGCAA
>JBILXQ010000474.1:0-2613 GCA_044378375.1 Planctomycetota bacterium | reverse complement strand
ATCCGTGGATCTTCCGCGATGATGTAGCCAAGATCGACGCCGAGGCTGGCTCCGTGGTGCGTGTGCATGCACCCCAAGGCGAAGCGCTGGGGTATGGCACCTACAGTGCCGTGTCCAAGATTGCCTTGCGCGTCGTTGCGCGCGGCAAACAAGAGCGCACCGCCGAGCAGTGGCCCGCGTTCTGGCAGCGTCGCATGGCGCAATGCGTGGCACGGCGCGCCAAGCTGGGCTTGCTGGAAGCACGCGGGGCGTGTCGCTTGGTCGCTGGCGATGCCGATGGCGTGCCGGGCGTGATCATTGATCGCTACGCCGATGTGCTCGTGGTGCAGTCGGGCACCTTGGCAGGTGATCGCTTGCGCGACCTGCTGCTCGAAGAGCTGCTGCGCTGCCTGCCGTGGCCTGTGCGAGCGGTGCTCGATCGGTCCGATGCGTCGGCTCGCAAACTCGAGGGTTTGGAGAAGCGCGTGGAGACGGTGCGCGGTGCCGTCGATGGAGAGGTTGTGGTGCACGAAGCCGGTTTGGAGTACTCGGTCGATGTGCAAGCCGGACACAAGACCGGCCACTACCTTGACCAGCGCGACAATCGCATCGAAGCGGCACGCTACGCACAGGGCGCCAAGGTGCTGGATGCGTTCTGCTATGACGGCTTGTTCGGTGTGCGTGCCGCGCTTGCGGGCGCGTCTCAAGTGCTATGTCTGGATCAATCCGAGGCCGCCTTGGAGCGCACCAAGGCCAATGCCGCTCGCAACGGCGTCGCGGACAAGGTGCAGGTCGAGCGCGTCGATTGCATGGACGATCTGCGTGCCCGCGTCCAGCGTGGCGAGCGCTATGGAGTGGTGATTGTCGATCCGCCGGCCTTCGCCAAGAACCGTGGGGCCGTAGCCGGAGCTGCGCGTGGTTACGTCGAGCTGAATCGTCGGGCGTTTGGCTTGGTGGAGGACGGCGGCGTAGTGGTGAGCGCCAGTTGCTCCTACAACATTCGCACGGCGGACTTCCTCGATCATGTGCGCGAGGGCGCCCAAGCTGCGGGAGTGGAAGCGCGCTTGCTGGCACTGCGCGGAGCGGCCCCGGACCACAGTGTCTTGTTGGGCCTGCCGGAGTCCGAGTACTTGAAGTGCGTCTACGCAGCCGCAGACCGAGCGTGACGGAGCGGCTTGCCGCTCGTTACTCTGGTGCGCCCATGCAGCACAACGACTCCGACTTAGCTGTGCGCTGCACCGTCAACGGTGCCGAGACGAGTGTGCCTGCAGGGATCACTATCGCCGGGTTGCTGGAACAGATGCGCTTGCGGCCAGAGATCGTGGCCGTGGAAGTGAACGCACGCTTGGTCCCGCGAGCCACTTGGAGTGCGCGTGTCGTGCAGACCAACGAACGCATCGAAATCGTCACCTTGGTAGGAGGCGGCTGAGCCGCACATGATGGATCACGAAGCAGACACGCCGTTGGTGGTAGGGGACACGGTCTTGCGCTCGCGCCTGTTGGTGGGCACCGGCAAGTATAGGGACTTGGAAGAGACGCGCCGCGCCCTCGAGATCAGCGGCAGCGACTGTGTCACGGTGGCGGTGCGCCGCGTCAACTTGGACGCCAGCAAGGGTCCGTCCTTGCTCGATGCCATCGACCGCACCAAGTACCAGATCTTGCCGAACACAGCGGGTTGCTTTGATGCCTCCAGTGCCGTGCGCACAGCAGAGCTGGCTCGTGATGTCTTGGGCACCAAGCTCGTCAAGCTGGAGGTCCTCGGTGATGAGAAGACTCTGTTGCCTGATCCCATCGGCACGCTCGAGGCCACCAAGGAGTTGGTCTCGCAGGGCTTTGATGTGATGGTGTATTGCTCGGATGACCCGCGCTTGGGTGTGCGACTGCAAGAGCTCGGCGCGAAGAGTGTCATGCCCGCGGGCTCGCCCATCGGATCGGGGCAAGGTGTGCTCAATCACAATGCGCTGCGCATCTTGTTGGAGTTGGTCAGCGTGCCTGTGATCGTGGATGCAGGCGTGGGCACTGCGAGCGATGTGGCCATCGCGATGGAGTTGGGCGCGCACGGTGTGTTGTTGAACACGGCAATCGCCGGCGCACGCGAGCCGTTGCGCATGGCGGCAGCCATGCGGGACGCCTGCCGTGCAGGCCGCAATGCTTACCTTGCCGGTCGCATTGAGAAGAAGCTGTACGCGCATGCTTCCAGCCCCATGGCAGGCCGCATCGCGGGAGCACAGCTGTGAGTTCTGACTTGAGTGCAGCAGGCGAAGGTTTGCTGGGCAGCATCTTGTTGCTGTCGGGAATTGCGGTGGCACCTGTAGCCGCTTGGGCTTTGCGCCGCTTGCATCCCGGCCGCAACATCGTCTTCGCGCGGCATGGCTTCAGTCATGTGGTGGTTGCGGTGGCGTGTGTGTTGGTTGGCTCGCTGCTCGGCTCCTTGGTGGCGACACCGTTGCGCGGAGCGGAGGGTGAGCCTTCGATTCTTGCTGATCTTGTCGCGGGTGCCGTGGCCTTTGCGTGTGGTGTCGGTTACATCGTCTCGGTGCAAGTGCGCTTGGACCCGGATGGTTGGCGTGCGCTGGGATTGCGCGGCGACTGCCATCACGGGACAGCAGTCCTAGGTGGATTGGGCGTGTGGTT
>JBILXQ010000068.1:0-9044 GCA_044378375.1 Planctomycetota bacterium | reverse complement strand
TTGCTCGGTAGCACGGCCCGCCAGCACAAGGGTCGCTTGGTGCGGAGCAGCGAGTTGCAGCGCTGCAGCTAGGTCACAGGTCCCCTTCTCACTGCTGTGGTTGCCCGAGTGCAGCACGCGCAGCGGAGCGTCATTAGCAAGCGCAGGCGCAACAGGCACGCAGTACTCGCGAGCCACTCCAGGCTCGACTACGCGCACAGCAAGGCCTGCATGCACGCGCTGCAGTGCCTCCGCATGAAAGCGGGACGGAGCGAGCAGGCTATGTGCATGGCGCAAAGCCTTGTCAGCCTGTGCTGTGCGCTGAGCAACAGCTGCAGATAGATTCGGATGTGTAGGCACCAGCGGACGCACGCAGCGTACGCACACGCTGGGCGCACTGGTACCGCTCAAGGTAGTGGGACAGGATTCACCGGCCGGAGGCGCGTGGCGAAACGAGCGCGCGCAATTGGTCGAGTGGTCATGCAGCCACAGCTGGACACGCTGCTCCGTCGCGAGCAACGGCACCAACTCGGGCGTGAAGGCATCCCATTGCTGCACCACCACGCGCTCACAGCCCGCGAGCAAGGCGCGCAAGGGCGCCAGATCCTCCGTTGCAGGCAGGCCATGCACAGGGACCTTGTCCAAAATAGTGGACAGTGCTTGTTCGGCAGACACAGCACCTACAACAAAGGCGTCGATGCCCAAGGACCGCCATGCCCCGGCTAACGACAGCGTGAATCGCTCCACACCACCAATCAAACCTACCGGTGCCTCTCGCAACACCAAGGCAATGCGACGCGGTGACTTCACCCGGCTTGCCACACTCTAGGCTCTACGCGGAGGAAGGCCTCAGCACTCGCAGCGCGGCCCTCAAACACACGCGCCCTACGCTCCATGCGCGAGCGACACGCGGCTTCCAGCGCTCCATCCTGCAGTTGACTGGCATGGCAAGCCAAGGCGCGCAGCTTGCGCTCGTGGGCTGCACTGGTGTCAACACAGATGGCTCCGGCGTGGTCACTCCACACCTCGTAGCCCCACAAGGTGCAGGCCACATTCGGCTCCAGCTCGATCCAACGCAGCACCGCAGCGCGCACGCAAGCAGCCACGACAAGATGATCGGGGTGTGCGTCCTCAGGCCATGGCAGGTAGATCAGTTCGGGCTGCAGGGCTTGCAACCGCTCGACGAGGCGCGTCACAGCAGCCTGTTGATCGTGCGCCGACGGCACATGGCCCTCAGGCAAACGCCAGAATTCAAAGTCCGGCTCGAGCAACCACGCCCCTGCTGCACGACACTCCGCTTCTCGCTGTGAGGCTGTGCCTGCACCTAAGGCACCGTCAAACACCACAAGCACATGCACGGGATCACCCTGCATGCGGTGCAAGGCGATGCAACCACCACACCCCAGGACTTCATCGTCGGGATGCGGGGCCACTACCAGCACGCGCGCAGGCGGCGGGAAATCCAAGCGTAGGCGTTGCGTGCTCATGCAGCGGAGGTTGGCAACAGGGGTTCTACGGAATGGTCCGCTTTGTGCCAAGTGCAGGCTTGGAACACACGCCCCTCCGCGAGTGTGCTGAAGCGTGACCAATAGCGGCCTTGGGGCAACCACGACCACGCTTCGGGGCTGAAGACCGGATCATGCGGCTCGAGCACGCGCCCACCACACAGCCCGAACCCGCCTGTCACGGATAGTTCCCACAACACAGGCTTGTCAAGTGTATGCGACAGGTCCGGTGGCTCATGACAGACACCTAGGTCATGGCACTCGTGAATCGCGATGTCGATCGCACGCGACTCAAGCGCTGCGGCGAGGCCGTCCGCGCAAGCGCCGATCCAACCATGGTGCCGCTGCAAGTATAGGCGTCTGGACACACGCAAGCGACGCAACGGCTCGCCCGCGAAGCGCTCTCCGTGCCCAGCCGAACGCGACCAACGATGCGCTACGCGCGCGCGTGGCTCCATGTACAACGGCACGCCCTTGCCTGCCGCACGTTTGCATAGATCCGCGTCCTCGTAGTACAGCGGAAACGAAGCATCGAGGAACACGCCGAGCCGCTTCATCGTCTCCTGACGCACCAACAAACAAGCACCCGAGAGCATCCCCGCTCGGTACGTGTGACTCGCACTCCATGCAGCTGCTCGTTCCGGGCGCTGGGCTAGCGAACGCTGGCGTGCAGTGGCTACATCCACTGCCGCATAGGCGTCCCACACCACGCTGCTAGGCGTCGGCAGTTGCACAGGCGGCAAGTACAAACTGCCCTCTTCATCAATACTGCAGCGCGGCGCAATGACGGCCGTGGGGTGCACGGTCAGCGTGTCGAGCAGTTGCTGGAGGGAACCCGGGGCAAATACCAGATCCGGGTTGAGAATGAGGTAGGTGTCTGCATGCGCAGCCCGTGTGGCCGCAAGCTGCATCCCACCTGCATAGCCCAAGTTCTGTGGCGAGCACACAACCTCTGCGCCCAAGGAGCGCAAGTGCTGCCACGCCAGCGTTTGATCGCTAGAGGAAGCACAGTCGACCACCACGACCTGTGGCGCAGCAAGCCCCAAGGTCTGTGCCTCGCGCAGCAGGGAGCGCACGCATGCAACCGCATGCGCGCCGGAGTCATAATTCACGACCAGAACGGCGAGCTTCACGCACCCGCGACCGAGCGCGGTGCCAGTTCCAACGCAGGATTCGAGAGCAGCGTGAAGCGCGGCGGCTCGGCGTGGGTCCAGTGGTGCTCTAGGGTCACGCGCCCCACCTGACCGCGTGTCGCGAGCACAGTCAAGGGTTGCTCGGCTACGAGTTCGTCGTGGCGCTGCAAGCCATGCCGATCAAAGAGCCATGCGGCCACACGGAAGGAGCCTGACAAGAGCGCTAGACGCGGCAGGCGCACTTCGAAACAACCCGAGGTACCTGTCACCGGGGCAAGACCGCTCATGTGCGTGCCACAGGCCGCCACGATGTCGCAAGCATGGTCCAACAACGCGACACCGCAATGCACGGTTGCGGTGTTTGGTGAGCTCCACCGCACGCGCACAAGCAGGTCATCCCCGCTGCGTGTTTCTGTGGCAGTGTCGCTGCCGACCACTTCGACGGCATCGATGCGCGGTGCTGCTGTGTGTGGCCCGTGGGCAGCGGAACGATCGGCACGCACAGACAACGGTGCGCGCAAAGACGCTGCGTACCGAGCGGTGGTCACGGCACAGTCCCCTTGCGCTTGGACGCTGCCGTTCTCCAACCACAGAGCTTGGCTGCACAACTGGCGCAGGTCGTACAGACTGTGGCTGCACAGGATGATGGATGTGCCTTGGTGCTGCAGTGCGCGCACGCGCTCGACACAGCGCGTTTGGAACTGCTGATCACCTACAGCAAAGACCTCATCTAGCAAGAGCACACGACAGGGATGGGCAATCGCCGAGGCGAAGGCGAGTCGCACTTGCATGCCGCTGGACCATGCACGCAGCGGCTCATCAGCGGCATGCTCGACCCCGGCGAATTCCAGCGCTGCAGCGGCATGCACGCGCGCCGCACGACCGCTGAGGCCGTCAAGCGCAGCGAGTTGCAACGCATTCTCGCGCCCCGACAGATCCGGGTGAAAGCCCACACCCAACTCGACCACCGCGCGCAACGGTGCAGCGCTGCGCCACCGCCCGGTACTTTGGCGCACGGCACCGGCCAAGATCTTCAAGAGGGTGGATTTGCCTGCACCATTGCTGCCGCACAGGCCCAACGACTCGCCCTGCGGCAGTTCAAAGGACACCGCATGCAAGGCACGCAACAGCGCTCCATCACGGCGCTGGTAGGTCTTCCCGAGAGCATCGGCTTGCAAAGCGTAGGTCACGACTACACCTCGTCCGCCAAGTACGGCCGACGCCAAGCCAACACACCCACAGCGGCTGCGCTAACGAGCATGGTCCAGGCCACGAGTGCGCACCACATGCTGCTCATGTCCATGGCGGCCGCGGAATGGTGCAAGCCCATGGCTGCACGCGCTACGCCCACGAAAGCCGCCAGCGGGTTCCATGTCAAGCTGGCTTGCACAAGCGCATTCGGCTCGGTCCAAGTCTCGTCCCACCACACGGGGGTGGCCAAGGTCAGCAAGGGCAAGGCCCAGGCCAAGACTTCGCCCGCACTACGCGAACGCGCATGCAAACAGGCCAGCAGCGTGGCGAGTGCGGCGGTGAACGCGACGAAGAGCACCAGCGCAAGGACAAGCGTGGTGTACTGCCACGTCAAGCCGCGATCGAACGCCACCCACGCACTCAAAAGCGTCAGGCCTGCGAACGCTGGGATGGTTTGTGCCAGCACGGGCCGCAGCAACAAGGCTTCCAACGGGAACGACCGGCGCGCGACCAAGGCGCGCTCATCGACCAAAACCGTGGCTCCACGCGTGAGTCCATGTTGGAAGATGGCGTAGACCAAGGCACCGCAAGCCAGACGTTGCGCAGTGAGTGCAGGATCGGCCAACAAGCTGTGCGCGCCGAAGATCCACGCCAACACGGCCGCATGCGCGGCGACCAAGAGCACGGGCGTCACCAAGGCCAAGGGCGTCGCGCGCTGGCGCCATTCGCGGCGCGCGAGGCGCATGGCGAGTGGCAAGGCCACCAACCAACGAGCCCGCAAACCAGCCAGCTCCTCGCCCAATCGCACCACGAACGGGGGCGGGGCCTCGATCCAAGCGTTGGATGTGGAGGGCGTGGTCACGGGGAGGGACTCGTACACCCCGTGCATCGGAACGGCTCCGCGCCCGACTGCAACAATACGCCTGAGAACGATGCGCCGGTGGGAAGAACTTTCCGAGCGGTCAACCGCCCGGCGTGCGCTGGGTGCGCGAGGGACCGCCGTTGAGCTTGAACTCACCGCCCAGCAAGGCCTTGATCGTGTTCAAGACCAACCGCGCACGCTCTTGATCATCGGGCTGGTCTTCCCACTCGGCGTAGGAGATGTCCAGCGGTTTGGACAGGTTCTCGTTGCTCTGCCGCTCCACACGCACCTTGGCATGCCAGCGCTTGGGGTCTTGTGCATCACGCTGCCAATAAACGTGTGCGCGATCGCGGAAGCCATCGCCCTTGAACGGCGCGAGAGAGGTCCGCCAACCCGACACAGCTTTAAGCTCATTCGGGTTCACCCCAGAACCGATGGGATAGCCGTTGCGCTCGAGTGCAAGCACCGTGACCTGCCACAGAATGCGCTCGGTATCGGCCTTCACATCGGCCTCAATCCACGCGGCATCGCTGTCGCTGCTGGCGCAGGACGGCAACGAACCCACGCCGCAGACGAGCGCCACGACACACAACCACTTAGGCAGCACGCGCATCACTCGCCCTTCTCTTCTTGTTCCTCAGCGGTCATCTCACGGTCCTTGAGCACGATGCGCACCGGGATCTCCTTGCAGGGGAACTCTTCGCGCAAACGGTTCTCGAGGTAGCGGATGTAGTCCTTGTTGAAGTTCTTCTTGTCGTTGACGAACAACACAAAGGTCGGCGGCCGCACATCCGCCTGCGTGGCATAGCGCACGCGCGCCGCGTGACCGCCCGCAGAGGGAGGACGAGCCTCCAACGCGCGCTGCAGCACACGATTCAGCTCGCCCGTGGGTACACGCATGTTCGCCTGCGCATACAGCTCCAACGCCAACTGCAGCGTGCCTTCCACGCCCTTGCTCGTCTTAGCCGACAAGAAGCTCACCGGCGCAAAGTCGAGGCTCGGCAACTGATCATCGATGTACTCGCGGAAGTCTTCCGGCGTCAGATCGGTCACCAAATCCCACTTGTTCGCGCCGAGAATGATCGGCTTGTGGTGATCGATGCAGTAACGCGCCAAGTCCTTGTCGATGGCCGACAATTTGCGCGTGACATCGAACAGCAACACGACCACATCCGCGCGGCGAATCGAGCGGTGCGAGCGCGAGTCAGCATAGAACTCGATCGCATCTTGCAAGCTCTTCTTGCGGCGCACGCCGGCCGTGTCGATGGCGACGAAGCTCGTGCCGTCGCGTTCAAACACCACATCGACCGAGTCGCGCGTCGTGCCCGGCACTTCGGACACGATCATGCGCTCTTCTTGAGCCAGCGCGTTGATCAAGCTCGACTTGCCGGCGTTGCGTTGCCCCACAACCGCCAAGCGCATCATGCTCTTGACCGGCGGCGTTTCATCGCCCGCATCATCCTCATCGAAGTACGTCAGAATCTCGTCGTACAGTTCCTCGACGCCGTCCCCGTTCTGCGCACTGATGGCAATAGGATCGGTCGCGACGCCCAAGCGGTGGAACTCCCCCACCCCCCAAGCTGCATCGCGTCCCTCGGTCTTGTTCACCACCAACAAGACCGGCGTGCCGATGCCGCGCATGCGGCGTGCCACCATCTCATCCAGCGGCGTGATGCCTTCCTTGGCATCCACCAACCACAGGATCAGGTCGGCCGTCTTCAAGGCATATTCGATCTGCCGCTCGACCAACGGACCGAGATCATCGCGGTCCACAATGCCGATGCCGCCGGTGTCGACGATCTCGACCCAGCGCCGCCGACGACGACCACGCAGGCGAGCGGGCACGGCAACGCGGTCGCGCGTCACACCGGCCGTAGGTTCAACGATAGAAACAAGGCTGCCGCACATGCGGTTGGTCAGCGTCGACTTGCCCACATTGGGGCGACCGACGATGGCGATGCGGGGCAGGCGGGGTGCGGCTGAGGAGTTCACGGGTCTGGGGCTCAACCTACCAGATTAGAGCACCAAAGCCTGCGCGACAACCGCCGATGGCTGGCGTATCGTGAAGTGCATGACGACGCAAATGCCCGCGGACACGGTAGACCAAGCTGCAGCGAAGCCTTCTGCGACGCGCTTGGTGCCGACGCTGTATGTCCTGCAAGGCATGCCCTACTTCGTAGTGCAAGCGGCGTCGAACACCTTTCTCACGGCGATGGGTGCCGCACCTTCGCTGGTGGGCAAGGTCTCAAGCGACCTCACCTTGCCATGGATGCTGAAGCCGCTGTGGAGTCCCGTGGTCGATCTCTTTGGGACCAAGCGCCGCTGGGTGCTTGCCTCTACGATCGCGGCCTTCATCGCGATGGCCGTCCTGGCCTGGGCCACCAACAGCGCACTGTGGCTGGAGTGGACCATCGCAGCCTGCGTGCTTCTAGCCTTCGCGTCCGCGACCTATGACATCGCTTGTGATGGCTACTACATGCTGGCTTTGCCCAAGCAGCAGCAAGAGCTCTATGTGGGCGTGCGCAATGCTTGCTACCGACTCGGCCGTATCCTTGTAACAGGTGGAGCAGTGGCACTCGCAGGATTGCTGCAAGCTACTCCGGGCCAGCACAGCCTTGCGTATGGGCTTGAACGGCCACAAGCATGGTGCGTGGCGATTGGTGCAGGAGCGCTCGTCTACGGTCTACTCGCCTTGTATCTCAGCTGGATTGCGCCACGGCCTGCGACCGATCAAGCGCTGCCTCGCACCCAAGTCCGCACCGGTGCCTTGGCGCAGATGGTGCGCGACTATGTGCAGCGTCCTCGCATCTGGGCCGTGTTGTTGTTCATCCTCTTCTATCGCTTCGGCGAGTCCATGCTGACGCCCATGATCGCGCCCTTCTTGCTGAAGAGTCGCTCCGCGGGTGGCTTGGGATTGACGGAAGCGGAGATGGGCTTGGCTTACGGCACGATTGGTGTGATCGCACTGCTGTGCGGCGGCGTGCTCGGCGGCTGGCTCATCTCACGCGTCGGCTTGTGGCGTTGCCTCTGGCCCATGGCGGTGTGTGTGCACTTGCCGAATGTGCTGTATGCCTGGGCTGCGCACGCGCAACCGGATGCAATGACGATGAGCGTCGTGATTGGCATCGAGCAGTTTGGCTACGGCTTCGGCTTCACCGCCTACATGGTGTACCTGCTGCAATTCGCACGCGGATCGCACTACGCCACCACGCACTACGCCATCTCAACGGGATTGATGGGGCTGTCCGCCTGGCTTGCTGGCCGCTGGAGCGGAAGTGTGGTGGAAGCGCTCGGTTTTGAACACTTCTTCTGGTTGGTCGTAGCTCTTGGACTTCTAGGTATCTTGACCTTGTTGTTCCTACCGCAGCCTGAAGCCCCCCACGCTGAGCCCAAACTCCAGAGCTAATCGCCCGACATGCTTTTCAGCTCACCTATCTTCCTGTTTGCGTTCCTACCGCTGCTGCTGGCGCTGCATGCGCTCTTGCCTAAGAGCACTCGCAATGCGCTCTTGTTGGTGGCGAGCTTGCTCTTCTATTGGTGGGGCGAGCCCGTCGCTTCGACCCTGATGGTCGTCTCGATCTTGCTCAACTATGCCTTCGGACTGCTCGTCGGGCGCGCGCAGGAACGCAACGCAAGCACGACTTGGATCGTCGGTTGGGCCGTCGGCCTGAACCTCGCGATCTTGTTTGTGTTCAAGTACGCGGATTGGGTGTGGAATGGCTTGGGCTCCGTGCTCTTGGGGCTTGGTGTCATCGACACCCCACTGGCGACCATCGGCAGTGTGCTTCCCCAAGGAGGCTCCTTAGCGCAAGCGCTGCTGAACTCGGATGGCTCGGTACGCTTGCCGATCGGCATCTCCTTCTTCACTTTCCAAGCGATGAGCTATGTCATCGATGTAGCACGCCGCGATGGACATGTTTCTAAGAGTCCCAGCGATATCGCGCTGTATGTGGCCCTGTTCCCGCAGCTCATCGCGGGTCCGATCGTGCGCTACAAGGATGTGGCCGAGCAGATCATCGAGCGCAGCATCGGCCTCGAACGCTTCGCGTCAGGTGTGCGCCGCTTCTTGATCGGCCTCGGCAAGAAGATGCTGATCGCCAACTTTGCAGCGAAGGCTTGCGACTCCATCTTCGCGCTGCCCGTCGAGCAACTCACGCCACAGCTCGCGTGGACCGGCATCCTCTGCTACACGGTCCAGATCTACTTCGACTTCTCGGGCTACTCGTGCATGGCGATCGGCCTGGGACGCATGTTTGGCTTCGAGTTCCTCGAGAACTTCCAACACCCCTACTCGTCGCAATCGATCACAGAGTTCTGGCGCCGCTGGCACATGTCGTTGTCCAGTTGGTTCCGTGACTACCTCTACATCCCCTT
>JBILXQ010000472.1:0-2617 GCA_044378375.1 Planctomycetota bacterium | reverse complement strand
AAGAAGCGCACGGGCTGGGATGGGGTGCGCAACTACCAGGCGCGCAACTTCCTGCGCGATGACTGCAAGCTGGGGGACTTGGTGCTGTACTGGCACAGCAACGCGGAACCTCCGCACGCGGCGGGGATCGCGAAGATTGTGCGCGAAGGACATCCCGACCCCACGCAGTTCGAGCGCGGGCATGATCATGAGGATCCGGGCTCGGACCCGAGCGATCCGCGTTGGATGCAGGTGGAGATCGAGGCTGTGAGGGCTTTCCCAAGACCGGTCACGATCGAGATGCTGCGGGCGGACAAGCGCTCGGCGGGGATGCTCCTGCTGGCCAAGGGACAGCGGTTGTCGATCCAGCCGCTAGCCGCCGCGCACTACGAGTTGGTGCTGGAGCTGGCGGGGGCTTGACATAGGCCAAGGCTCTGCCTTAAGTCTCTGTCGCAAGTAGGTTTAGGTGCGAAATGGCACTCTTCTGCGCGATTCCCGCCCGGCTCTGCACTTGATCGATCGCGAGCCTTGGTGTGTATAGAGCCCGTCGGGCGACCGCCGCGGGGCCGTCGCCGCCTACCGAATCCCTTTTCCCGGACTGCTAGATCATGAGCCAGAACTACGATCGCCTTGTCCAGGCCGTCGAAGCCTGCCGCGAAGACGTCAGCAAGGCTGACGCAGGCAACAAGGCCGCCACCGCTCGCGTGCGCAAGGCCATGCAGGACATCAAGAACCTCGCCCAAGAACTCCGCAAGGAGATGTTGGAGAAGCGCGACGCAGGCAAGCCTGCTGAGTGAGTCCTATCTAGACTTCTAGCACAGCGCGTCCGACCATGGGCTCATGAAGCTCTGGTCGCGCGCTGTGTGTCTTTTGGTGCTTCTTTCAGGTGTGGTGTGGCTGACTGCGGCTTGGCAAACACCCGCCGCGAGCGAAACCCACAGCGCCCCCAAGCCGCGCAGTGTGATCGTGCTGCGCCATGCCGAGAAGGCGGCCGAGGGTGGCCAAGACCCGCAGCTATCCGCTCGTGGTCGTGAGCGAGCCGCCGAAGTGGCGCGCCTCTTGGCCAAGGTGCAGCCCACGGCCATCTATGCTTCGAACTTCCAGCGCACCCAAGAGACGGTCGCCCCGTTGGCAGCGGCGACCGGCGTGCGCGTCACAACGGTGCCTGCCAGCGAGCAGGATCGCCTGGTGGAGGCCTGCAAGGCTCTCGAGGACGGCCAGACCTTGGTGGTGTGCGGCCACTCCAATACCGTGCCCAAGCTGTTGCGCGCATTGGGCGCCGAGCCCGCTGCGCTCGACGCCAAGCAGAACATTCCCGATGACGCCTACACGCGCGTGTACATCCTGACTCTGCCCCCGAAGGCAAGCAGCGGTCTGCCGCAGCTGTTGGAGCTGAGCCTAGCGCCCTGAAGGGGCGATTCGTGTCACTGCGCGAGCTTGGTCAGGCGCAAGCTGTCCTTGCGGAACAGCACTGTGCCGCTCTTGGCGCGCAGTTCGAGCACCAGTTCGAGATCCGCGGTTTCTTCGCTGACCTCGAACTCGAGGTCAAGTGTGCGCGTCGCTGTGCCTAGCACGCCGGTGGTGCCGGGTTGACCTGACAAGCGCAACGCGGCACCGGTGGAGTCATCGAGCGCGGTGATGCCCTGCGCTTGCACCTGAGCCGACAACTTGTAGCGTCCGCGTGACAAGAGAACTTGACTACGCCAGCCCGCGATGCAGCGGCCGGACGGGCCTGCGCTCACGGACAAGAACTCGGTGGCACCGAGCTTGTCTTCCCGCACCTCGGCGTCATCCACTTCGGACATGGGATGCCAGCGTTTGAGCAGCACCGCCACACCGGTCTTGAACACCAAGGGCTTGGGATCCGGCTGCGACTTCTGCTCTTTGAGCGAGCGCTCGCGTTCACCAAGTCGTTCGCGTAGTTCTTGGCTGCGCGCTGCTTGCAGTGCGGCTGCCTCGTCTGACACGGCCTTCAGCGCGGGTTGCAAGCGGCGTTGCACTTCGTCCAGCCTTTTGCCCAGACGCTTGGCGTCAAACACAGGCAACAAAGCCGCCACTTCGCGCCGGTACTGTGCGCGCCAAGCCGGGTTCTTCATCACCGAGCGCGCTACATGCGCCATCGGCATGTCGAGCACAGAAGCACCCGCATCTTGGAAGCACTGGTCCATGCCATGCGGCAGGAAGTACGCCTTGCCTTGCGGCTCAAAGTACAAGCGATAGTTGTTGCGATTGCCGCTGTAGCCGTCCCAATGCCCGAGCATCAGCTCCAACGCCATGAACCGCACGAAGGGTTCCAGGTCCACGAGTTCCGGCAAGCGTTGCCAACGCACCGCCAGGTCGGAATCCGTCGCTGCCGCGGCCAGCGCCTGCAAGTCGGCACGGTCCTCGGGGCCTTTGCCCGCATCACGCTCGAGCTCTTCATCCACATCCATGCAGAACCCGCCGTCATACAAGTTGCCGTCGGCGCGGCCTTCGCCGGGGAACCAACGCTTCAGGAAGCGCTTGTCAAAGCCTTCCTTGAAGACATACACGCCCATGTCGCGCTGGTTCACATGCACACGCACATGGGTCACGCGTGTGGCGGGATAGCCGGCTTCGCGGAAGATCTCCGAGCACAGCCACTCAGACAGCAGGGACT
>JBILXQ010000473.1:0-2617 GCA_044378375.1 Planctomycetota bacterium | reverse complement strand
TCACATCACCGGCCACAGCCTCGGTCAGCGCCACGCACAAGCGCTCGGCGCCCGGCGAAAGCGCCATCCAACTAGTCCCGACCTCTGCGCTGCCCCCTGCGCCGTGCAGGAAAGTGAAAGCCCCACCCGTAGGCGTGGGGTCCAACCAAGCAATCAGCGCATCGTTGTCACTGCCGTTGCCATCGATGTCGGGCTCGCCATCCGAGGCTTCGTCGTACGCGATCACCAGCCGACCATCGAAGGCCACGATGCCCTGCGTGCCACCCGGCACAGCGCGTACCGGATGCATGTTGGCCAGCGTGCTGTGCGGATCCATGGCGGTCGCGGGAGCCACAATTTGCGTCCAACGCGCAATCGTGTCGGTCGCATCCGTATCGCCATTCAGATCGCAACCACCATGCGCGGCTTCGTCACAATCGGTGGCCACATAGCCGTCCACCAACACCACCACCTCATCACCGGGCAAGCCCGTGTTGCGGGCTGCTTCACCGCTGTCGACGAAGCTAGACCAACGCAGGTAGTGCACCACTGCATCCAAGGTGTCCGCATCGGTGGTCGTAGCGCACTGGTCTTCCTGCCAAGCGCTGCCAAGGCCAGCAGCACTGGACACATTGAAGTTGGTGGCGCCTTGATCCGCTTCGGAAACGAGGAAAGCCACTTCTAGAATGCCCGCGGTGTCCGCGCGGACCGCCACCGGAGCAGTGGCCGAGGGCATGGCGCACAAGCTGTTGCGCAGGAGCGGCGTGTCCTCACCTGCATCGACCAGCGCCAGGACGCTTGCATCGAGCACATCCAAGTCGTTGTTCAAGTCCTGCGCTTCACTGACTTCGCTCAGGCTGACAAGCACGCACCCGGACTTCGCGCCCGCCAAGATCGGTTGGTTAGCTGACGGCAGATTCGGGGCAAGACCCACCGCGACGGCCGCCTTCGGGCTCAGCTCTTCGATGTAATGCAAACCTGACACCGTCAACGGAGCCGTGGCCGCGCCGACAAACCACAAGCGACCGGCGGACACCACAGGATCACCACTACCGGAGGGCAGCGTGCCAATGTCGGTCGCCACGCGCGGCAGACCATCCCAGCGCACCAGCACCGAGTCGAGCTCGTCACCGTCCTTGTTCCAATCCACGCCATCTGCGGCTTCCACCGCCACGAGGTACGGCTCGTCACCCAGCAGCGCGACCGCGCGCGCTGCGATGCCGGTCGACTTTTCCACGCGCGTGCGCGCATCGACAAACACAGCGACATCGTCCAAGGTGTCGCCATCGTTGTTCAGGTCCTGCGCACCACTCGTGGCCTCGTTGGCTAGGAACGCGAACTGATAGCCATCGGCAGCGAACGGCGTGGTTGCGCCCGCCGCGAAGTCAGAGGTCCGCACCACAAAGGCTTCTGAAGTGTCATCCCCTCCAGCACCGCAGGCAAGGAACGTCGTGGCAAGCAGGGCAGCAGATGTGGTGGTGCGGAGAACGCTCAGGTGGAGATGCATAGCCCGCGCAGGATACGGAATCGGCCCGGTGTCTGGCCATCCTTACCGTGCCTGACCTTCCTGCACGACTAGTGGAACCTGCGGCAGGAACTTGTTGGGATGCTCGATGTGCAAGTCTTGCTCGTGTCCGCCCCCCACCGGGACACCTTTGGCTACTCCATGCCGCCACCGGGCCTGTTGCGGCTAGGTGGAGCGTTGGAGCGTGCAGGCGTGCCTGTAGCGCTCGTCGATGGAGCCTATGAGGTGGCGCGCGGTGCGTGGCGCGAGACCGAGCTGGTCGCCGATGCGGTGGAGGCCTTGCGCGCGCATGCGGACCGGACACCCGTGCTGGCGATTGGCCTGTCGACAATGGGTGCGACCCTGCCTGCCGCCTTGGCTATCGCCAGCGGACTGCGTCAAGCTGGCATGACAGTCCCGATCTGGCTCGGCGGCCCTGGCGTGGGTGGGATCGAGACAGAGCTGTTGCGGCGCGTGACTGCAATCGATGTGATCGTGCGCGGCGAGGCCGAGGAGAGCATCATCGAGCTGACGCGAGCCACACAAGCCGGACGCAGTCCCAGCGGCATTGCCGGGTGCTTTTGGCGCAACGAGCACGGTGCCGTGCACTCCGAAGCCGCGCGCAAACCGCTGGAGGACTTGTCGCAATTGCCTGACATGGCGTGGCATCTCGTGGCGCCCATTCAACGCTACAAGGACGTCACGGGCGAAGTGGAAGGACTCGTACCCATCGACTCGGGCCGAGGCTGCGTGTACGACTGCAGCTTTTGTTCCATCGGACGCTGGTGGGGCCGTCGCTCGCGGCCTCTACCGGCCCAGCAGCTCGCCGACGAAGTCTGTGGCATCTTGCGCATGCCGGGCGCAAAAACGGCCTACCTGTGTCACGATCTTTTCGCTGCTCATAGGCCGCATGCGGTTGCATTTTGTACAGAGATGATCGCTCGTGGCGCACCTCTCGCTTGGGAAGCGCGCTGCCGTGCGGATCACCTCGATCTGGAACTGCTGCACCTGATGAAGCGCGCCGGTTGCTGGCGCGTGCTGCTGGGCATCGAGTCGGGTGATGCGAGTGTGCGCATGCGCGCGAACAAGGCGATGAAGCCCGAGGTCGACCTGCTGCGCGTCGTAAAGGACTGT
>JBILXQ010000471.1:0-2620 GCA_044378375.1 Planctomycetota bacterium | reverse complement strand
TCTCCCCTTGGTTGGTTGCGCCAGTACGCCGCGCGCGCACTTGGTCGAGCCACGCGTCGTGGATCCCACGCGCGGCCTCGAGCGCGTCGACAACCTGATCTTGCCGGGCGAAACACACTTTGCCGGCTTGTGGAAGGTGACCAGCGGCATCGAGAACGCCGCCGAAGGCTACTGGAGCTTTGATGGCTCGCGCTTGGTGATGCAGGTCACCGGCCAAGCAGGACAATGCGATCGCATCTGGACCACGGATGGTCGCGGCGGCTTGACGCCGGTGTCAAACGGCCGCGGTGTCACCACCTGCGCGTACTTCTTGCCGGGAGATGCGAGCGTGGTCTACGCCTCCACGCATGCGTGGCACCGCGACTGCCCGCCGCCGCCCGATAAGAGCCAAGGCTATGTGTGGGCGCTCTATCCTGAGTACGACATCTACGCCCATGACCTGAAGACAGGGCGTGAAGTCAATTTGACAACGCAATGGGGCTATGACGCGGAAGCCACCGTGTCACCGCTCGGCGATCGCATGGTGTACACCAGCACTCGCAGCGGCGATTTGGAGTTGTGGACCTGCAACTTGGACGGCAGCAACGCGGTGCAGGTGACCGATGAAATCGGTTACGACGGTGGCGCGTTCTTCAGCCACGATGGCCAGAAGCTCGTCTTCCGCTCGACCAGCTTCACGCCCGAAAAGCGCGAACAGGAGATTGCCGACTACAAGCGCTTGCTCGGTCAATGGCTCGTGCGGCCGTCGCGCATGGAGATCATGGTCTGCGATGTCGATGGTGCGAACCGCCGCCAAGTCACCAACTTGGGCCGCGCGAACTTTGCGCCCTACTTCTTCCCGAATGACCAGCGCATTGTGTTTTCTACCAACCACGCAGACCCTGATCGGCGCGGACGCAACTTCGACCTGTACGCGATCGATGTCGATGGCCAGAACCTCGAGCGCATCACGCAGCACGAGGAATTCGACGGCTTCCCGATGTTCTCGCCCGACGGCAAGTACTTCGTGTTCGCTTCCAACCGCGGCGCGACGCGCCCCGGCGAAACGAACCTGTACATCGCGCAGTGGAAGTAAGGCGCCTGAGGGCGTACGGCCCTCAGCGCGCACCGCGTGAGGAGAGCGTGACGAGCACCGACTCGAGCACGCCATCGCGACGGTAGCGGACCTTGACGATGTCGCCCGGCTTCTTGGTTTGCAGCACCCACATGAAGTCGTAGATGTCCTTGAGGTCTAGGTCGTCCATGCCGACCAGCACATCGCCCTTCAACAGTCCGGCCTTCTCGGCAGGACTGCCGGCGGAGGTGCCGTCGATGAGCACGCCTTCGCGATCCCACGCGTAGTTCGGCACCGAGCCGAACCAAGTCGAGAAGCCGCTGCGCACCTCGCGCCGGCCCTTGTCGTCGAGCTTCGGCGCGACGAAGGCAAGGCGGGCTCCGCTAGCCAGAGAGCGCACGGTAGCCTCGGCCAAAGCGACCACTTTGGCGCAGCCCTCGGCCTCGAAGCGTTCGGTGTCGTCCGAAGGCTTGTGGTAGTCATCGTGCAGCCCGGTGAAGAAGTGCAACGACGGGATCTCGCGCTTCAAGAAGGTCGCGTGATCGCTGGAGCCGCCGAACGATGAGCCCGAAGCGTTCACGGCGAGATCCAAGTTCGCCTGCTGCGCGGCAGCGGCCAGCACAGCCGGGAACTCTGCGGCGCTGCCGGCCGCGAGCACCTGCAACGGAGTCCCCTGCTTGGCGCGACCGACCATGTCAAAGTTCAAGTACGCCACCACGGACTTGAGGTCGATGGTAGGCGCTTGCGCGAAGTGCTCGCTGCCCAGCAACCCCATCTCTTCCGCAGTCCACCACGCGTAGACGATGTCGCAAGGTGCTGGCTCCAACGCGCAACCAAAGCTACGCGCCAGCTCCAAGATCGCGGCACTACCGGAGGCATTGTCGTCCGCTCCGTTGTGCACGGCGCGCACTCCGCCCGAGAGCGAGCCCGAACCGCCCCAGCCCAAGTGATCGTAATGCGCCCCCACCACGATGGTCTTCGTGCGATCACGGCCAGGTTGACGCGCGACCACATTGCGTGCAGGTCCCTTGCCGGCTTGGATGTCAGACTGCAGTGTGATCTTCGTTGCGAGATCGAGCTTCACTTGCGGCGCAGGTGTGCGCAGAGCGCCCTCGACATCACCGCCCATGAGTTGCGCGCCTACGGCATGAGCCAGAGCGAGAGCAGGGACGCGCGCGCGGCCTCCACCTGCACCAGCTTCGAAAGCGAACGGGGCTTCGTCAGGTAAACGTGACATGACCAGCACGCCCGCAGCACCGCGCCGACGCGCTGTGACCACCTTGTGGAAGATCGTGCCGCCACCGAGCCAACGGCTGGCGTTGCTGGCAACAGCCGCTTCGTTGACCTTGCCGCCAGAGGCGTTGCCGGCGGGATTGGGGGCCGTGGGCTCGGGAGGTGTCCCGCGCACAAGGAGCGCGATCTTGCCCGTCAAGTCGCGGCCGGCGTAGTCATCCCATCCTTGGTCGGGATCCTCGATGCCGTAGCCCAACCACACGAGCTCCCCCGTGACGCTGCCGGCCTCACCACAAAAGAGCGGCTGGAGGGTCTGGGCGCCAGCGAGTTCGG
>JBILXQ010000470.1:0-2621 GCA_044378375.1 Planctomycetota bacterium | reverse complement strand
TGAGTCGAGCACTGCGGTCCAGCCATCGGTTGTGCGCGTCAATCGTTGCACGCCGGCGCTCAAGCGCAGGCGCGGTCCCAAAGCGCGTGTGAAGGCTTCGACCAGCTCTTCTAGGCCGCTGGGAAAGGACAGTAACCCCCCACTAGGTGCGTGCTGCAGGGACTTGGCCGCCTTCAACAACGACCCATGGGCGCATGTGGCCGCGTACAAGCGTGGAAAGGCGCTCTGCGCGCCCAGTTGCGCAATCTCAGCGCCATATACACCGCGCACGAACGCACCAGCCAGACGCATGGTGGCCTCCATGCCGATGCGATCGGCGAGGAAGTCGCGCAGAGTGGGTTCTTGTGCGGGCGCGCGCCAACGCCGCAATGGCTCGCTGACCAGCGTGAGCTTGGCGCGCCATGAGAGCAGCGGCGTTGTCAAAAGTTCTTGCGGTTTGCCTGGCAAGGCCACCAAGCGTCCTCGATGCCAAAGCCAACGCGTACCACCGCTGCCAGCGGTCGTGATCAGGCGCGGCGTCAAGCCCAACTCGTCCACGCAGGCGCGGAAAGCCACACCGCTGGCCTGGACGGTGTTGGGGCCCTCTTCGAACAAGAATTCGTCGCCGCGGTGTGTCTGCACCACTCCGCCTGCGCGGGTTGCGGCCTCGAGCACGAGCACATCGAGGCCCGCTCGTACCAACGCATGCGCACAGGCCAAGCCCGCGAGGCCCGCGCCGATAACCAAGACTGTGCGCGGCGTATCCACGCTCAGCTAAAGCGAATGTCGAGCGTGCGCATCCATGTGTGCAAGCCCGCATCTTGTACCGGCAGGACAATGGCGTCGCTGTCGGAATCGTTGTGGTGGCTGTGCCAAAGTCCCGGCGGTGTGACGAACACAGCGCCCGGCTTCCAATCAGCGCGCATGGGGTTCACGATGCGACCCTCGGGGTCGATCGTCTCGCCGATCAAGGTGTAGACGCCTTCTTCGGCGGCCACACACAGATCAAGAGCCACCGAGTTGTGGCGGTGGGGCTTTTGCCACGAGCGGCGCGGCAACAAGTTGTACAGCGACCACAACACCGGTGTCAGCGTCAAGGTCAGCGGCGTAGCTTCGTTGCCCAGCAGCACGCCGTTGCGGTTGCGCGAGCGTGCGCCTTCTTCGGCGTTGACGCGCGCCAGTTCGGCTTGCAGACGCGCGGCAGGGTACAGAGTGGGTGTAAAGCGCGCTTGACAGGGTGTGGCTCCCAAGTAAGCCAGCAGCGGCGCGTCATGCACCCAATACAAGGCGGCGTCGAGGTCGGCTTCGTGAACCAAGTCGCCTCCTGCGGGCATCGTCCACAAGTCGCCAGCGCTCCACTCCAGCGTCCCAAAGGACGAGTGCGTGCGGCCCTTGCCGCGCAGCACGAAGGCCATTTGTGAACTCGCCTGCGCTTGTGTCGTCAACGGCGCGCCGGCGGCCAGCACCAAAAAGTTCGCCAGCAGATTCGGGGCCGTGGCTGGTACATCCGTCGCCAGATGCCGTGCCAGATCCAGCTCGATCACACGCGACGGTCCTCCGGCGTGCAGCGTGGCTGGAAAGGCCACGTAGGGAATCGCCGGTACCGACGGATCCGCTGCCGAGGTGTACTCGTAGTAGCGGGCAGTCTCTGTCCAGTTAACTTGACGGTCGGTGCGGGTGGCGGGCTGGGTCATACGGGTTACCCCAGCTCACTAGCCTAGCGACTGTCTGGTTGCCGGACGAGCCTGCTTACTGGACCAGGAACTGCTCTCGGTAGATGCGACGCACTTGGCCCGGAACGCCGATCGGCAGCTCGCCGACAAACTCGGGCTTCAGGCCGGTCACATCGACGAAAACCGTCTTGCCTTCGTGGTTCTCGAGGCGCAGGTCACGCTCGCGGCCTTGGAAGCTCACCACGGCACCCTTGTCGAGCTGTAAGGTTTTCTTGACAGCATCGACCGCCACGCTGTGCTGGTGCAGGAAGCCAGTCAGGCTTGAACGCATGATCGACTCGCCGACCTTGAGGCCCGAAACCGAGTCCGGGATCGACTGGCCATGGCTGTCACCCACGCAGACGGGGAACAGGATGGGGTCGACGGCGACGCGCACATCCTCGAGGAACGCATCCATCAGAGCCAGGTCCGTGACTTGGTCGCGGGTGCGCGTGGCCGCGAGCTTCAGCAACGCGTCCTTGAGCATGGCCGTGTAGAGCGGGTCCTCGGCGCCCGAGGCACCCAAGCGCGCATCGACATAGCTCTGGTCGTAAGCGAAGTACTCGGCGTTCAGCGACATCACGAGATAGCGGCGGCTGCCCTCGCCGGCCAAGTTCACCGTGATGTCCTTGTTCGAGAGCTTGCTGACGAACGGGCCTTGTAGCACCGGTTCCGGAGCCGGTGGTTCGGGTACGGCCATGGTGGCCACTACGGCGCCCAAGGCACAGGCGACTGCGAGGCCTGCGCCCGCAAATAGCCCTGCTTTGCTCTTCTTCGGGGCTGCCTCGCCGTCCGTCTTCTCGGTCGTTTTCTTGTCGCTCATGGGACTCTTGCTGTGTGGGGGCTCAAGCCGGAGCGGCCGAGCCAGCGCGGGAGCTCTGCCCGCCCTCGCGCTGCAAGATCTGTCGTCACGGGCAACGCGCTATCTCA
>JBILXQ010000067.1:0-9103 GCA_044378375.1 Planctomycetota bacterium | reverse complement strand
GTGAGCTTCCACAGCTCGTCGTCGCGGCCGGCCATCTCGAACTCCATCACCGTGCCTTCGGCCGGTGCTGTGTCGAACTCGCGCAAGGACACCACGCCTTGCATGCGCGGACCCAGATCCACGAACACATCATCGCCGCTGATACCCGCGATAGTGCCGCGCACCGTGCTGCGTCCACCGCGCTTGCCAGCGGAGGGGGCATCCATGTCTTGCAGGTTCACGCCGCTGAGTGCGGCATCAATCTCGCGCGAGAGCGCGTCGTTCTTCTCGTTCTTCATAGGAAACGGCCGGAGATTGTAGCGGCGATCGGCCAACCTGCACCCCAAGGGCCGCGAGAATCCCCACAAATGAGTCGGCCTACATGAGCCGACCCCGCGGTGAGGCGGGGCCGGCCAAGCAGCACGGGATACGGATGACTCAGAGTTTCACGTACTCGTAGTCGGCCGGTTGATCATTCACGCCCTTGGGCGGCGGCGCGACCCACGAAGCGATCTTGCCCTTCTCGAGGACGGGCTTCATCAGCGACTTGACATAGATCTTGTCCTCGACGGTCGGCAGCCACTCGGACACCTTCTGGTTCCAGGTGTGCTCCGAGATTTGATGGCCTTCGAGGTCAAAGCGTCCGGCCGAGTACTCGCCGATCTTGCGATTGAAACGACGATGGGGCAGTGAGAAGCGGAAGGGGTTCTCGTACTTCTCGCAGATGCGGTTCCAGTACGCGATGCCCTTCTGGTTGTCCTTGACGTACTCATCGCGCAGCACTTCGTTCATCGCGTTGCGCAACGCCACGTCTTCGTGCACCAACTTGCCTTCGAGGAAACGCTCCATCGAATAGGTTTGGTCGAGTGCCTTGTGCTCCTCGTAGCGCTCTTCGTACGCGCGGCCCTTGAGGCCGGCCGAGAAGAAGTTGGCCGAGTTCGAGGACACTTCTGCGCCGAAGAGATCGGTCGAGGAGCTCGACCAGAAGTTGATGTACTTCTGGATGATCTCCATCGGGATGGCGCCGAACTTGCGCACATCTTGGCCGGGATTCTCCTTCATCACCTGGCAGGTGCGCTCGATCACGCGACCCACGCCGGTCTGGCCCACGAACATGTGGTGGGCTTCTTCGGTCAGCATGAAGCGACAGGTGCGCGCCAGCGGATCGAAGCCCGACTCAGCGAGCGTCAGCAGTTGGAACTTGCCGTCGCGGTCGGTGAACATCGTGAAGCAGAAGAAGCTCAGCCAGTCTTCGCACGGTTCGTTGAACGTGCCCAAGATGCGCGGATGGTCCGCATTGCCGCTGCGGCGCTGGAGCAGCTCTTCCGCTTCTTCACGGCCATCGCGACCAAAGTAGGTGTGCAGCAAGTACACCATCGCCCACAGGTGGCGACCTTCCTCCACATTGACTTGGAACAGATTGCGCAAGTCGTAGAGCGAAGGGGCGGTGTGGCCCAGCAAGCGTTGTTGTTCGACGCTCGCAGGCTCGGTGTCGCCTTGGGTCACGATCAAGCGCCGCAGCCAGTTGCGGTACTCACCCGGCACCTGCTGCCACGCGTCTTCGCCCATGTGATCGCCGAAGCCGATCTTGCGGCCGGCTTGCTGCGGCTCGAGGAAGATGCCCCAGCGGTACTCGGGCATCTTGACGAAGCCGTAGTGCGCCCAACCGTCCGCGTCCACGCTGACGGCGGTGCGCAGGTAGACATCGTTCATGTTGAAGTCGGTGGGACCCATCGACTTCCACCACTCGATGTAGTTGGGTTGCCACTCTTCGAGCGCGCGCTGCAAGCGCTTGTCCGATGAGAGCTCAACGTTGTTGGGGATCTTTTGAGAGTAGTCGATACCAGCCATGTCAGGTCTCCTTCACTAGGTGCGCAGGTGGTCGAATTCCGGACGGTTCGGCGTGCCGTAGCACTGCAGTGCGCCGCGCGCACCGACAGCATTCGGGCGTTGGAAGATCCAGTTCTGCCACGCGGACAGACGGCCGAAGATCTTTGTTTCCATCGTTTCGGGGCCGGGGAAGCGCAAGTTGGCTTCCATGCCCGTCAACGCATCCGGCGAGAACGCGCAGCGCTCTTCGATCGCCAGGCGCAGTTCATCATCCCAGTCGATGGCATCGGGCGCGTACGTCGCCAAGCCCAACTCATCCGCTGTCGCTGCGTCAAAGCTAGTGCCTGCCGCGAGGACTTGGCCCACCTTGTCCGGAGTGCCGAGGAAGCGCGTGGCCAAGCGCGACAGCTCGTTGCTCATCGGATACAGCCCGCTGTTCGCGGCTGTGATCCCGAACTGGACGGCTGCATCGTCGTCAACCAGCACAAAGCTGCGATCGCACGCGAGCAGGATCTCCAAGAAGGAGCCCACCCACACGGTGCCACCATCGGCCACCGCGTAGAAGCTCTTGGCCGACAGGTCGACGCGCTTCAACACGCGGCGGACAAGATGCTGCACTTCGCCCACGAAACCGTGGTCTTCACCGGCCAGCAGCGCATCTGTGGTGTGCAGCGTCGCTGCCGAACCTGTGCAACGCACCAACACCAAGGCGATGTCGAGATGATTGAAGCGCAGACGACACACGGCGTCGTCCAGCTCGCGCATGGCGCGCATGATCCACCACGCGGTGCCTTGCGCCACCGCTTCCGCCCGCGTTTGCGCGCAGGTTGCCGGAGCAGTCACTGTCAATTTTGCTACACGCGTGGCGTGGTCGAGCTCGACCGAAACATAGGTATAGGTGTACTTCTCGCCGTGGGCGATGGGCGTGCACTCCGGCTCGATCGCTTCCAACTGCACCGGTTCGTGCTTGCGCGTGGTTGCTTTCGCAGCCAAAGCCTTGGCGCGTTCGGCCACGCCTTCCTTCCACTTGGACAACGGCAGCAAGCCATCGACCAAATTCCACTCGACGGCGCGCTTGCCCTTGATGCCTTCTGCGATGGTGGAGAACACATCGCAACGGTCGCGGCGAATCATGCGCTTGTCCGTGATGCGCGTCAGGCCTCCAGTGCCTGGCAACACACCGAGCAGCGGCACTTCGGGAAAGCTGACGGCGCTGTTGCGGTCGTCGACCAACAAGATCTCATCGCAGGCGAGAGCGAGCTCATAGCCGCCACCGGACGCCGTGCCATTCAAGGCCGCGAGGAACTTGATGCCCGAGCGACGCGAAGCGTCCTCCAGACCAAGCCGCGTCTCGTTAGTGTACTTGCAGAAGTTGACTTTGAACGCATGGCTGCTGCTGCGCAGCATCACGATGTTCGCGCCAGCGCAGAACACGCGATCCAACCCGCCGGTCAACACGACGGCCTTCACTTGCGGGTGTTCAAAGCGAATGCGCTGCACCGCATCGTTCAGCTCGACATCGACACCGATGTCGTAGCTGTTGAGCTTGAGCTCATAGCCATCACGCTCGCCGCCTTGGGGATCAACCGCCATCGTTAGCGTGGCGATCTCACCGTCCGGGCTGACGCTGAGCTTCCAGTGCTTGTAGGTGCTGGGGTGCGTCTGCAGGCGTACCGGCGGACGGTCGTAGGTGGTGGCGGCCATAGCTGTGGGGGATTCAGAAGGTCGTACGGTGGAACGCAAGGTTTGGATTGAGATATTTACTTCTCAATCGACTTGCATCTGTTCACTTTGCTGCCCACACTATAGCCAAGCGTATGGAACTCTCCAAGCGGGTACTCAAAGAACTTGGTCGTCGCTTGCGGCAAGCGCGCACCGATTCCGGGCTTTCGGTGTCGGAGCTGGCGCGCCGGATCGACCTGTCGAGGCGCCACCTGACCGAGGTCGAGGCGGGGCGCGCGAACCTGTCGGTGCTCACGCTGCTGGCGCTGACGCGCGAGTTGCGCATTGCCCCCGGCGCACTGCTGGCGAGTCTCGACATGGTGCCGCGCCTCGGGCGCATTGCGCTGGTGGGGTTGCGTGGTGCGGGCAAGTCGACGCTTGGCCGCCGCTTGGCGCTGGAACTCGAGGTGCCGTTCATCGAACTGGATGAAGTGGTCGAACGCTTGGCGGGCATGTCGCTCGCCGAACTCTTCTCGACGCACGGGGAAGAGGGTTACCACCGTTACGAAGCCGAGGCCCTGGAGTCGACCTTGGCTGCGAACGGACGCTGTGTATTGGCCACCGGAGGGTCGTTGGTGACCTGTGCTCCAAACTTTGAGCGGCTCAAAGACGGTTGCATGACCATTTGGCTCAAAGCCTCGCCGCGCGAGCACTTTCAGCGCGTGGTGGATCAAGGCGACATGCGCCCCATGACCAACCGGCCGCGTGCCATGGCGGAATTGGAAGCCATCTTGCAGCGGCGCGATGGCTTGTACAGCACCTGTGATGCTGTCGTGGATACCGCCGGGCAAACCGCGGAGCAGTCGTTGCGCAAGCTCGTGGAGCTTGTCAAAGACACTTGACCGTCAAGTGCGCTTAACGAAGGCCAGCGGCACGACAAACAGTGCCGCCGTCGCGACCATGGCCGGTGCCAGCGGCAGATCGAGCTCAAAGCTCGCCATGGTGCCGAGCAGCACAGCCAGCAGTCCCAGTGCAGCGGACAAGCCGTAGAAGCGATCCATCGAGTGTGCCCACGGTCGCGCCGCCAGTGGCGGCAACACCAAGAGACCAAAGACCAGCACGGGGCCCACCACCAAGGTGGCGATGGAAACGGCGACTCCGACCAAGGCTTGGTGACAGACTTCCCAGCGCCGCACCGGTTTGCCCAGAACTTGGGCCCCTTCGGGATCGAACGCACATGCCAGCAAGTCGTGCCGCGTCCAAGCGAAGACGGCTGCGACAACGAAGAGTCCCACGGCGATCGTTTCGAACTCGTGCACTCCTACGCCCAAGAGTTCGCCGAGCAGCAGCTCGTCCACATGGCCGCGTCCCACCGGCGACAAGCGTCCCAACACATACGAAAGGGCACTCGCCACTGCGAAGGCAGCTGCGACACGCACAGGCTCGAGGCTGGGTTGCCCGCGTCGTCCTGCGCGCACCAAACCATACAGCCCCATGAACACCGCCAGCGCTGCCCAAGCAAGGTGCCAGTTCGTGCCAGCGTGCGGATCCTCCAAGGCTTGGTCCACGGTGAGGCCGCCTAAGCCAAAGGTCTCGATCCACCAAGGCAATACCGCGTAGCCAGCGATCATGCCTACAGAAGCGAACTGCGGCAGTGCGATGGCTTGAAAGCTCGTGCGGCGCAACAACAGTTGCGTGCCAATCAGCGGCAACACAAGTCCTGCGCTGACAGCTGCGAGTAGCGCCCACTTGAACAAGTCCAAGCGGTCGAGCCAGTCAAAGTCGTCCATGTCAGCGACGACCTCCGCGCGTGGTCCACAGCTCATCGAGGCCGCGCAACTCACTCAGCATGTGCGCGTCGAACTCGCGTACCTTGCCACCATCCACCCACATGGCGCGCGTCGCGGCTCCGCGCACCAACTCGGTCTGGTGTGTTACGACCACAAGTGTCAACCCGCACTCAGTCACCAGCGCGCGCAACAGCTCACGGATCGCCGCCGTGGCCTCGCGATCCACGCCGGACACAGGTTCATCCAGCACCAACAGCTCAGGTTCGGACACCAAAGCGCGCGCGATCATGGCGCGTTGGCGTTGACCACCAGACAAGGCGTGAAAGGGCCGCTTGCGCAGTTCGTAGACGCCCACTTCGGCCATGCGAGCACGCGCTGCCTCGCGTTCGGTCCGTGAGAACGAGCGCAGGCCGTGCAGCCGTCCGGCCGCGCCGGTACGCACGACCTCTTCAACGGTGATCGGCCACACAGGATCCAGAGCTTCGCGTTGCGGCACAAAGCCCAAGCGTTCCGTCCAGCGCGTGCAGCGCCCCGTAAGCGGAGGCAAGAGCCCGAGCAAGCCGCGCGCCAGCGTCGACTTGCCCGAGCCGTTAGGGCCCAGCACGGCCAAGTAATCCCCACGTTGCACCGCCACATCGACCGGGCCTACAACGGCTCGGCCGCCCCATCCAAAGGAGGCTGCGTGCAATTCGACGAGGATACCTGCCGTGCTGTCGCTCACTTCGTGACCGCCTCCACTGGCCATGGCGTGCCAAACGCCTTAGCCAAGCGTGCGTGGAGCTCGTCCATCATGTCAATCCAACTGGACAAACGTCCGTCGGCATCGCAACGACTGGGCAACTCGCACACGGTACACGATGAGGCTTCTGCCACGCGCGCCACGGTCGTGTTGTTCGACCATGGAGCCACCAGCGCAACCACGGGTGGCTGTGCCTTGAGCTTTGCCGTGAGTGCAGCCAAGTGATTGGGAGTCGGTGCGATGCCGGGCTTCTCTTCGAAGTTGCCCAGCGAGGTCAGGCCCCACGCACGCACGACATAGTCGTAGTCCGAGTGGTAACTGACCACACGCCGCTCCTTCCACTCCTTGGCCGCGCGCTGCCAGCGTTGCTTGGCCTCGGCTAGCCGCTTGGTGTAGTCGGCATAGCGCGCTTCCAAACGCGCCTTATCCTGCGGCAAGTTGAGCAGCAAACCTTCGTAGATGCGTTTGGCCATGTACTCGCCCGCCAGCGGGTCGAGGTTCATGTGGGGATTGCCATGTGGGTGCACATCGCCGTCCTTACGCGAAAGTTCCTGCGGAATATCGAGCGCGGCCCAGCCTTCCGAGACATTGATGAAGCCTTTGGCGCCCGGTTGCACGCGCGCATTGCCGCAACTTTCGAGCAGGCTAGGCACGAAGCTCGACTCCAACGACAAGCCGACTTGCACAAACACATCGGCCTTGTGCATCGCCACGAGGTGCGACGGACGCGCCGTGACCGCATGCATGTTGCTGGAGCCCTTGGCGAGCACAGTCACCTCGATGGCATCGCCTGCGATTGCTGTCGCCATGTCGGCCAGATCAGGGATGGTTGCCACCACGCGCAACTTGTCCGCCGCCTGCGCAGGCAGTACAGCGCACAAGCTGATGCACAGGCTCCACCATACGTGTTGCCAACGCATGTGGCTCACCAGTTCACGCCGTGGGCGTGCGCACCGACAAAGCCGGTGTATTGGATGGCGAAGCGGGTGCTGTCGTCGTCATCAAACGAAGCCTGCGTGATGGCCAGGCGGATGCGGTGGTACTCGCTGAAGTGCCGCGTGTAGTAGAGGTCGATTTCCTCTGCATCGGCCAACGCGCCCTCGTCCGCAACGTCGGCTTGGGCGTACTGCACACCAACAGCATTGGTGGAGTCCCATGCCCAGTCTGCGAACACGTAGAAGCCACCCAAGCCTTCATCGCCAACGGTGATGGCAGTGCCTGCATCATCGACGCCCAGCAGCGTGTCGCCTGATGCCAGCAGGTACTCACCACCTAGAGTCCACTTGGAGCCGCCATCTTCGCCGAAGCCGTAGGTCGCATCGAAACCCACGACCGTTTGGCTGAGTCCTTCGACTTCGTCGAGGCCATCGAACTCCGCTGCGTACTCGGGCACGGCAAGGAAGGAAGCACCCACCTGCAAGGTGGAGTGTTCGCTGAGGTCACGGAACGAGGTCAGGCGAGCCGTGAAGTTCAGGTCGCCGAGATCCTTGCGGTCGGCGATGTGCCGTTCCACTTCGACACCACCTTCTGCGCCGTGTTCGTGCGGAACGAGGCTGGCGAACATGCCGACCGACCAGCGCACCGCGCCATCATCGCCCATCGGAGTCCATGCATCCCATTGCACGCCATCACCGCCCAACTCACTGCCGAGGTAGGCACGCAAGGGCAGGGGACGATCCACAGTGCGCAAGTCGTGCACATGCGCTTGCATTTGCTTGCCAAAGTCCGCAAAGAAGCGGCCAGCGCGGATGGTGTGCGTGTCGCCTAGGCCCTTGTAGTGAATGGCGGCTTCTTCGACGGAGATGCCTTCTTCCTCGGCTACCGCGACCATGTAGGCCCAGGCCGTAGGATCGATCCATGATTTGGCGGAGAGTTCCGCCGAGCGCAGGGCCAGTCCGAAGCCTTCTTCCTCCACATCGCCGGACACATGATCCGCGATCCCGTCGACGACGAAGGCGAAGGCGGGGTTGAAGACGCTGGTGAAGCCCGAGGTCTGGCCGCTGGCCGTTTCTTGCTTGGTCTGTTCCGGCATGGCGGAACGCGTGGGCATACCCGGGGTGGAGAAGCCGCCGCCTTGAGCGAAGGCCGTGGTGGAAACAGAGGCGAGAGCGGCCGCGAGGCCGCAGGTGGTTGCGATACGCATAGCAGTAGCGTGAGTTGTGCTGTAGAGAATCAAGTGCAGTGCGCACAGTGCGCGGGCCCTGCCTGCAACATGCAGACACGGCATTTCCACGGACCGATGGTCCGCCTAACGCTTGTCAAAAATACTTGGCGTCAGGCTGCGGGCGGCGACTGCTTGGGGGCCAGCAACAACAAAGGCACGGAGCTCCCAGCAACTGAGCTGCTCGGGGGCTGCACCGCAGCGATAACTACCAGATGCTGCGGGAGGCAGACTGGTTCAGGCGGCGTAGGGCCACTGTCCAGTCGCGCCATCGACACGAGCAAGCAGTGCTCGTGATCTTGAGGGGCTTCACTCTCTTCAGGAGCTTGACTGTGCTCGTCTGCGCACAGCTCCTCGTGTACCCACTCACCGTGATCATCGCACAGCACGTGGCGCTCGAACGCGCGGTGCCCCAGGCTGGCGAAGTGCACGCCAAGGATGCACAGCACCCAAGCCCAAGAGCGCCACTCGTGACGCAGGGTCTTGAGGACGGAGCGATCCATACTCCCAGCATGAGACACGGAAACGCCCCCCGAGGTCAAGGAACTACAGCGAGAGCTGCACCGGCAGCCCGCGTACCTCGATCGCGCGTGCGTAGGCTCGCATCCAGGCTTCAGGCAGGCTGCTGAGACTGGCGGCTTCAGGCTGATGCGAGGCGCGTGCCGGTCCATACAGCAGGACGCCCTGCACGGGCACATGTTTGGCGACCAAGTCGACGATCAGGTCAAGGTAGGCGTTCTGTTCACTTAGGCTGGGCTCGACCCCATCGCGTGCGAGCACCATCGTCTGCAACCAAGTCGGGCAGGCGCGTGCACACAGCTCCAAGTTCCTGCGGGCGCGTTCGTGCCCTGCGCGGTTGCTGTTCAGCGCCGCTGCACCCGCATCAGTTGCCGAGTCGAGTTTGTACCACACACGACCACCGGCTTGCGCCAAGCGCCCCAG
>JBILXQ010000469.1:0-2640 GCA_044378375.1 Planctomycetota bacterium | reverse complement strand
GTGTTGGTGGCTGTGCCTGCGGACAGCTTGGCGCGCGTGATCGAAGTCGTGCGCCCCGTGCTCAAGCGTAGAGGCGGCATGTGCCTTGTGACGGACGCGCATTGGGTCGTGCACTAGGCGGTCGCTGAACAGAGCGAACAGCCTTATGGCCGCGCTTGCAGTGCTTCTAGGACCGCGGCCACATGTCCAGCCACCTTGACAGGTGACCAGATGTGCGTGAGACGGCCGTCTGGGTCGATGAGGAAGGTCGAGCGAATCACGCCCTGTACCTTCTTGCCGTACATCATCTTCTCGCCGTAGGCCTCGTACTTGGTCGCGATCGCGTGATCCTCGTCCACTAGCAAGTCAAAAGGCAGGTCGTGCTTCTTGCGAAAGCCCTCATGCGACTTGAGCGAGTCGCTGGACACGCCGAGCACGACTACGCCGGCCTTGCGCAAGGCCGCATAGTGATCGCGAAAGTCGCACGCTTCTGTCGTACAGCCCGGCGTGTTGTCGCGCGGGTAGAAGTACAGCACCACGGTGCGGCCTTTGAAGTCACGCAATGCAACCTTTGAGCCTGAGGTGGACAGGAGTGAGAACGCCGGTGCTTTCAAGCCAAGTTTGAGCATGTCCTAGAGTACGATTCGGCCCGGAGAGCAGACGCATGGTTCGCACAGAATCGACAATGGTGCCGTTGGGCAGCGAGGCCCCTGACTTTCGCTTGCCCGACACACGCCCGGGGCGTGAAGGCCAACTGGTAGCGCGCGACGACTACGCTGCAGCGCCGGCGTTGGTGGTCATGTTCCTTTCCAATCACTGTCCGTATGTAAAGCACATCCAACACGGGTTGGTGGCCGTGGCTCGCGACTACCAAGCTCGTGGCGTGGCTTTCGTCGCGATCTCATCGAACGACATCAGCACGCATCCCGATGATCGCCCCGAAGCGATGACTGTCGAGGCACGTCAAGCGGGCTATCCCTTCGCGTATGTGTACGACGCTACGCAAGCCGTGGCGCATGCGTACAAGGCGGCCTGCACGCCCGACTTCTTTGTCTATGACCGCGCCCGACGCTTGGTCTATCGCGGGCAGATGGACGCGGCGCGCAAGTTCAACCAAGAGCCTGCCGATGGCCGAGACTTGCGCGCGGCGTTGGATGCGGTCCTTGCCGGTGGAACGCCAAGCGCAGTGCAGCGCCCGAGCCTTGGGTGCAACATCAAGTGGCTGGCGGGCAACGAGCCGCTGTAGTGGAAGATGTTTCCTACCCCTGCACTTAGGGAGGGGGCGTTTCCAAGCCGAAAGGTACCCTTCGCGGCTACCATGGCCGCATCCCTGTGATCCTGCGCAACCTCACTGTCCTGCTGCCGGCCTACAACGAGGCCCAACGCATCGAGAGCACACTCGACAAGGTGCTGGCTTGGTTGCCTGCGCACATCGAGCGCTTTGAAGTGCTGGTGGTGGACGATGGCTCAACGGATGGAACCGCCGAGGTCGTGACGCGCCGCTATGGCGAGCGCGTGCGTGTGGTGCGCCGACCGCAACGCGGAGGCAAAGGGGCCGCGATTCGCAGCGGCGTGATGGAAGCGCGCGGCGCGTGGATTCTCTTCTCGGATGCGGACTTCAGCATTCCGATTGATGAGCTGCTCAAGCTCGCGAGTCATGCGGATGCTGCGCCGATCGTGATTGGTTCCAAGCGCGCACCCGGTTCGGATCTGCAGTACCCCAAGTTGCGCAACATCTTGGGCCAAGCCGGCAATGTGCTGGTGTCGACATGCGTGGTGTCCGGTTTTCATGACACACAGTGCGGCTTCAAGCTGTACCGCGCGGATGTCGCGCGCGAGTTGTTCGCGCACCAAAAGCTCGACGGCTTTGGCTTCGACTTCGAAGTCTTGATGCTGGCGCGCCGACTGGGGCACCAAGTCGTCGAGGTTCCGATTCGTTGTGCCCACAAGATCGGGGGCACTGTGCGGCTGTCCACCTATGTGACGGTGCTGCGCGAAGTCGGCACGGTGCTGTGGAACAAGCTCTTGGGGCGTTACCCGCGGCGCTGACGCTGCTGTGGACTCAGGGCAGCAGTAGGTCGCGATCGGCCTGTTCAAAGCCAGCGAGCAACGCGCTGCGCATCGGCTCTGGTTGGGCTTCGCACCACGCGCGACCGCGTGCGGGCAACACACGGAAGGTGATGCGCACGCGCCAGCCGCAACCACGCCAATAGGCCTCACGCCATTGCTCGGGCACACCTGCTGCATTCACGAGTTGGTCTAGGCGATCAGCGCGGAAGCGCGGACCAATGCCACTGCGGCCGATGGCTTCGGCCAACAGCGGCTTGTCCTCGTCGGGGGCTGGCGCGAGCGCGGCGAAGGCGAAGGGCATGTCGTACGCCTCACCCGGATGCAGCGCGCGACCCAAGCCCAGCAGTGCTTCCTTGTAGCGCGGGCCAAAGGCCTGACGCACTTTGGACAGCAGTTGTTCGGTGGGCAGTTCGTACTTCTCAAAGATCGCGTGCGCGACACCTGCAGGCAACTCACGCGTCGTGTCGCGCATGTACAGCGACCACTGCACTTTGGTTTGGTCATCCACCTCGAAGTGCGTCTCAAAGCGATCGAGGTACTCGACATAGTCGACACCGCGTGTGGTCGCCAGCACCTGTGCTGTCTCGGTGA
>JBILXQ010000066.1:0-9170 GCA_044378375.1 Planctomycetota bacterium | reverse complement strand
GGCGCAGGTCCCTTGGCCAGCGTGGTGGAGAACGAGAGTCAAGGCGAGTGCACGCGTGTGTACTTGACCTACTTGCAGATGTACTTGGCCTTCTACGCGATGCTGTCCGAGCGCGAACGGCGCGCGCTGCAGCTGGTGGAAGTGGACGAGTGCAGCTACCGCCATGCAGCTGATGAGCTGGGCATCAAGCTGGAGAACTTGAAGATGGTCGTGTTCCGCGCACGCCGGAAGATTCACCGCTCGATGCGGCGCGTGTTTGACGGTCTGCACCCTGACTGCCGGCCGGCGCGCTACGACCGTTTACTGGACGCTGACTCCACGATAGAGGAGGACTGAAAGCCATGCACGGTAGTGATTTCGATTCTCACGACTTCGATGCTCACGACGATGAGTCCTACGGTGCCGGTCCGTGTGCGTCGTTCCAAGTGGATCTGTCCTGTTTGCTTGACGGCGAGCTGGATGAGTCAGCGGCCGGTCGCGCCATGGTGCACATGGAAGCCTGCGAGCTCTGCCGCGGCTTCGTCGAGGACGCACGTGCGCACATGCGCTTGCACCGTGAACTGCACGACGAAAAGCGCCTCTTTGCACGCCTTTCGACGCTGGTAGGTGGTGACTGGGCCCGCGAAGCAGCCAAGGCGGCTGAGTCCGTCGACTTGGTGCATTCCCTCGCGACAATCTTCTATCGCCTTGGCAAAGCGTATGTGACGGCTGCCATCGATCCGGGCTTCCGCGAGCGCATCTTCGAAGCTGTGGTGCCGATCGCAGTGACCCAAGTGGAAGGCCGTGGCTTCGTGGACGGCGTGCTGCGCGGTGGACGCGCTGGCACCACGCGCGAGCTGTCGCAGGCCACGCGCTTGGATTGGAATCGTGCGCGCTCGATGCTGAACGGGCGTCTGGAACGCTTGGAATCGCCGCTCGAGAAGGGACGGCGTTTGCTGGAAGAAGCCCTAGCCTGCGATGCTTCTCACGAAGAGGCTCAGCTCTGGTTGGCGTTCTTGCATGCGCACGAGGGCAAGCGTTTGGTCGCTGCCGAAGAGTACCGCCGCGTGTTCGACACAGCGCTGCTGGATGCCAATCGCGGTCACGCGATGGTGCAGCTTGGCCGTCTGCATTCGACGGAAGAGAACTGGCGCGCGGCGATCGCTTGCTGGCGCTGGGTCACGATCAGCGGCCTGGCCGATGCGGATGATCGCTTCTGGGTCGCTCGGTTCAATCTGGGTATGGTTCACGCGCTAATCGGCAACCAAGCGCGCTCCCTGAGCTATTTCCGTGCGTTGCTCGACCGCCACCCGGCACGCTCCGCTGAGGTGGCCCAGATGTTCGCGCGTTCGCCCAAGTTGCGCGCGGCTATCGACGAGCGGCCTGGCTTCCCCGAAGCACTTGTATCCACCTGTCCTGAACTGTTTGCGGCAGATCACCATGATGCTCCCTGATCACAACCTGAAAACCGTTCTCAGCCAGTGCACCACGCGCACATGCTGGATGCGTGTAGCGGGAACTGCGCTCCTTGCGGCAGTCGTGATGGCTCCGGCGTTGCTTGCTGGTAGCGCTACTACAGGCCTTAGCGGAGGAACAGGTGCTGCGGGTGGTGTCACCAGCAGCGGCGGTTTCTCCGCCGGTGGCGGGGATGAGACGGTCGGCACTCTGCCCATCATTGGCACGCGCATTGACTTTGTGCGCCATGCGCGCCTCGATGGTCCGAGCCTCGCATTGGAAGGTCGCTTGAGCGACATCATGGCCTCGTTGGTGTCGATCCGGGGCAGCACGACCGTGCGCTTGGAAGCACTGCCGTCCGGCCGTGTGCGCGCCGTCTTCGTTGGCGATGTGCGCGTGGCTTTCTCGGCTACCAGCTTCATTCGCGCTGGTGTGGTTGCTGGCGTGGTACATCCGAACGGTGCGCTCGAGGCTTTGCCGTTGGCCCTATATTCTTTGCAAGAGGGTGTGGTGGCCGCGAGCCAAGCGGGCGGACACACGGTGGCGGCCGCTCGCGTAGCCGAACTGATCGTGCTGCAGCGCAGTCGCTGACCAAGCGCTAGGTAGATTTTTCCACTCGAGCTACGCGTGTTCGCACGCAAGTGGACTCCGTTTCCGCCGACAACAGCGGAGTGGATCCTGTCTCTGCATCCGTACCGCCTCTGCGTGCATCTAGCGCGTCGATTGGCGATTTGACGAGCGTACTGTCGCGCGCGCGACTAGTCGCGGCAGAGGTCGTGCAACGCTTGGATGGAGGGACGGTGGTGCTCGGTCTGGCCGGGCGCAAGGTAGCCGCCACTTCCTCCGTGGAGCTAGAGGTGGGGGATCACCTCACCTTGGGTACCGAAGGCGAGCAAGCCGGCGTCACGGTGTTGCGAGTGATCCAACACAGCCGCGGTGGTGAGGCTCCGTGGCGCGGGTTGCTGCGCTCGCTCTTGGCCACGCGCGCTGGCGCGACCGGCACTGGCGCAGCGGTCACCGAGCTAGCCGCGCATTTGCAAAGTCTGTTGCCGCATCTGGATGCAGCCGACGCTGACGAGGTGCAGCGTCTGCTTGCGCGTTGGATGCCCGCGGCTACCAGCGAGGCGCAGGCGTTGCGCCAGCAAGTAGAGGCGGCCACCTTGACACCAGAGGTGCTCTTGCTCGCGGCGGAAGAAGGCAGCGTTCGCGGGTCACTTGCCACGGCCTTGGCGGATGAGGCCGCCGACGAGGTGCTGCATACGCTGCTCCAAGGAGGTCGCTTGCCCGCCACGCTGAGTGCCGAAGCCAAGCAAGCACTGCGCACCGCTTTGGCTTCCTTGTTCGTAGCACAACGCACGCCTCAAGCAGTCGCTGCGGGGCTGGATGTGTTGTTGCGAGCTGCGGGTGTTACGGCGGAGCCGCTGCATGTACTCGTCGCGGAGTCGGGAGCCTTGCAGGCGTTGCTGCAGCCCGGTCCCGAGCATCGCGAGCGACTCTTGCGCGTGGCGGCCCAGTTGGCGAGGGAAGACCGGCGCAGTCTGCTGCTGGCTGCTAGCGAGTCGATCCATGATCCTGAGGTGCGCGAGCACTTGCAGTTGGCTCTGGAGGAGTTGGAGTACGAGGCGTTGCAGCGCGTGGTACGCGAGCACGAGGACGCGGCCGCGCCGCTGCCGTTGCGATGGGGGACGACTGCTGCGGACCACGATGCAGAAGACCCATCGTCCAGTCTGTTGCTGGTGGACACGCAGGACTCCACGCGGCGTGTGGTGCTCGACTTGCAGTACCGGCACTTGGGTGCGGTGCGCGCCGATGTGCGTCGCAGCGAAGGAGAGTTGTGGGTGCGCTTGGCCTGCCAGAACGCCGCGGCGCAGCAGCAATTGGAAGCGCACAGCGCCGAGTTGGAGGCGTTGCTGAGCTCCCTCGGGCGGCCTGCGCGCCTCATCGTGGCCCATGCAGACGAGCTACCGAAGCCAGTCATTCCGGAAATCGTTCAGGGCGCCGTACTGGACATGGACGCATGACTCCGCAGCGACCGCAACAGGTGGCCGCCCTGCGCTATGACAGCGAGGAAGGCAGCGCACCGCGCCTTGTCGCCAAGGGCACTGGGGAGGTGGCCGAGCGCATTCTTGCCCTCGCGCACGAGCACGGTGTGCCGGTGCGTGAAGACCCGGCACTGCTGACTCTCTTGTCCGCTCTGGACCTCGGTACGGAGATCCCGCCCGATCTCTATGAGGCTGTCGCCAAGCTGATTGTCTACTTGCGCGCACTAGATCAGCGCGCGGATGACTTCCCGAAGCCATGATTCTGGCTTAGCATTCCCCCTTGGAATGACCGCTCAACTTCGCTCCCTCGCCGACCTCCAGCATTCGATCCAGCCCCTCCGTGCGCAGCTCGTCGCGCATCCGGTCTACACGCGCCTCAACGACATGGAGGATGTGCGCACCTTCATGTCCCAGCATGTGTATGCCGTGTGGGACTTCATGTCGCTGTTGAAGGCTCTGCAAAAGGAGATCACCTGCGTCGATGTGCCTTGGGTGCCGCGTGGTGATGCGACAGCGCGGCGTTTGATCAACGAGATCGTCGTGGGCGAAGAGTCGGATGAAGGCCTCGGCGGCCAGGGCTACACCAGTCACTTCGAGCTGTACCTCGCCGCCATGCAGCAGTGTGGTGCAAACACAGCGACCATCCAGGGCTTTATCGAACGCTTGAAGAGCGGTGAAAGCGTGCCCTCTGCGTTGGCGCGGACCCATGTGCCTACTGCTGCGCGCTTCTTCGTCGGTGAGACCTGGCGCATCGTGGAATCGCGCTCGTTGCCGCGCATCGCGGCTGCGTTCACCTTGGGGCGCGAAGATGTGATCCCCGACATGTTCACGCGCCTTGTGCAGGATCTGTCGCGCACGCACGCGGGCAGCTTGTCCATTTTGATTGACTACCTCGAGCGCCACATCCATCTCGATGGTGAGCGTCATGGTCCGATGGCGGCGCGCATGCTGGAGTCCATCTGTGGTGACGACCCGGCGCGCTGGGCCGAAGCCGAGATCGGCGCTAGCGCCGCCATTCGCGCCCGTATCGCCTTCTGGACGGGTGTCACCGAGTGTGTGGGCACGGACAAGCAATCGGTGGGTGCCCACAGTTGATGCCCCACGCGGTTGCGCCGTTGGTGGCGCTGACGATCGGCGATACAGCCGGGATCGGGCCGGAGATTGCGTTGCACGCGTTGCAAGCGCCGGCATTGCAAGCGGCTGTGCGGTTGGTGGTGTTAGGGCCCGAGCGTTGGCGCCCGAGTCATGTTCCGTTGGCGGATGTGTCGCGGCCGGATGCTTTGTCGGCACAGCAAGGGCATGCGTGGCTTGCGACCAGTGATCATGGCCCGATTCAAGTGGGCTCTGTGCAGCGCGCGGCAGGCCTGGAGTCTTTGGCTGCGTTGCGTGCAGGGCACGAGCTCGCCTCCGCCCAGCAGGTCGGTGCGCTAGTCACCGGTCCGGTCAGCAAAGAAGCTCTGCGTTTGGCTGGCGAAGCAGTCGAAGGCCAGACCGAACTCTTGGGGCGTTGGTGCGCGGTGCAACGCTTCGAGATGCTTGTGATTGCTGGTCGCTTGCGCACGATGCTGTGCACGCGGCACATGCCGCTGCGTCAAGCTCTCTTGACAGTCACCACGCCCTTGGTGTTCGATCGGATCCTCTTGTTGGATGAAAGCCTGCGCGGCTTCGGTGTGCCGACTCCGCGCCTTGCTGTGTGCGGTTGGAATCCGCACGCGGGCGAGAACGGCTTGCTCGGCAGCGAAGATCAAGACATCCTTGCACCGGCGATTGCCGCGGCGCGCGCTCGCGGTGTGTGCGTGGATGGCCCGGTGTCCCCCGACTCGGTGTTCCGCTTGGCGGCGCGCGGCGAATGGGATGGTGTGGTCTCGTTGTGGCACGACCAAGCCTTCATCGCCGCCAAGCTCTTGGACCCCGAAGGTGGGGTCACGGTGCTGTGCGGGCTGCCTTATGTGCGCGTTTCTCCCGTGCATGGCACTGCCATGGACATCGCCGGCAAGGGCTTGGCCGACCCGACGAATCTGGTGTCCGCGGTGCTGCAGGCCGCTGCTTGGGCCCGCCCCGCCATCCCGGCAGCCAGGCCCTAGCAGCCTTTTTCTTGGGTCGGGTGGCGATCCTGCCGAAAGGACAGATTCGCAGCCATCCCTCTATTCGCACCTCTACGGAAGAGTTGGGGGTAGACTGAAACACAACCACGATGATCGGACGCAAAAAGAAGATCGTCTTGTACCAACCGCAGCAGGTGGACGAGTCCCTAGGGCTCCCCTCCAGCAAGGACATGTTGCCTCTGGAGATGTTGACCATCTCTGCGCGGCCGCTGGCCAACGGGTACGAGATCGTCATTGTCGACGGCAGCCTGTACAGCGTCGAGGAAGCTCATCGGCGCCTGTTGGAAGCCTGCGAGGGCGCGTTCCTGTACGCGACCACCGGCATTCTGGGCTTCATGATCTATGACGGGTGGCAAGCCTCGCTCAAGGTCAAGGCCAAGTTCCCGCACATCAAGTCGGTGATCGGTGGTTGGTTCGCCTCGGTGCGGCCCGACCTTCAGCTCCAGACGGGGCTCTATGACTGCGTCGTGCTCGGTCAAGGCGAAGTGACCTTTGACGAACTCGTGCGCGCGCTCGACAGCGGCGTGGCGCTCGACACGGTGCCCGGGCTTGCGTTGTGGCGTGATGGTCAAGTCGTGAAGACCGAAAAGCGCGGTGTCGCCGGTTGGGACGCAATCCCCGAGCGCATGCCGTGGCACTTGATCGACATCGAACCGTATCGCGAGCACCAGCTGCGCGCGCGTTCGCACAAGGATGTGTTGCGCATGCCCACGCCCCCGGCGATGGGCGAGCGCAAGCCGTACTTCGGCATCACGTACTTCTCAAGCTACGGCTGCCCTGAACCGTGCACCTTCTGCTGCTCGCCGATCGTGACCGATCGCCGTTGGAAGGCGATGCCTTCCGATCGTTTGTTGGACGATCTGTGCGAGCTCAAGGAGCGCTGGAACTTTGATGTGGTGCGCTTCCACGATGCGAACTTCGGCGTGATGCAGAAGCGCGTCAAGGAGTTTTCACAAGGGCTCTTGGATCGCAACGCCAAGTTCTGGTGGAACGCGTTCATCGAGACCAACTCGATCCTCAAGTACGATCCGGCCACATTGGACTTGATGGCCGCCTCGGGCATGTACATCGCGGAAATCGGCGCCGAAGCAGGCACCGATGAGATGATGAAGAAGATCGGCAAGCCGATCAAAGGCGACGACAACATCGACGCCGCGGTCGAGATGGACAAGCGCGGCATCTGTGCGTCGGTGACGTACATCATCGGCTATCCGGGTGAAGAGCGCGCCTCGATGATGGCCACCATTGATCAATGCCGCCGTTTGCATGTGGCGGCACCTTTGGCGCGTCCCACGGTGTGGCCTTACCGCCCGATCCCCGGCACGGCGATGTGGGATCAAGCGGTGTCGATGGGCTACCAGCCGCCGAACACGCTCAAGGAGTGGGGCTCGATTGGTGAGTACCACTTCGAAGAGACCTGGCCGGGCAAGATCCCGCCCGATGTGGCGCTCGAGCGCAAGCTGTACCAGCACTACGTGACGCTGGATTACGGTCTGGCGCGCGGCAAGATCGGCTTCTGGGAGAAGCGCGCGAAGAAGCGCCTGCAGTCAGGCGACTTGCAAGGCGGCTTCCCGAGCGGCAAGTGGGAGGCGCGCGCCTTCGATGTGTACAACCGCATCGAGAAGAAGCTCTTCAAGCGCGCGGAGACCTCGCGTTCGTGGATCGATCCGGGTCACAAGACCGGCACTGCAGGCAACGCTGCCAGCAAGTCGCGCAATGTGATGACCGAGACGACGGCGGGTTGAGCCTGCAAGTTGACCTTGCCGGATCGGCCTGAGCGGGGGATGATTGAGGAGCACTATGAAGCTCCTCACCCTGCTGGCAGCCCTCCTCTTCGCCGTTCCCGCTTCTGCTGAGACCGTGGTGGTCCAACAGATCGGGTTCTTCTTCACACCGCGTGAAGTGGTCATTGCTCCCGGCGATTCGGTGCGCTTCGTGTGGACCAGCGGCACGCACACCGTGTCGGAGGGTACCGATGGCGTGGTCAACGGCAATGAGGCGTTCACCTCGTCGCTGACCTCGGGTGTGTCGAGCTACACCGTGAACTTCAGCGAAGCCTTCCTCGCCGCGAATCCTCGCGCGGGTGATCGCTACGAGTACTTCTGTGCGCCGCACTTCAGCATCCAGATGAAGGGCGCGATCCAGGTCGCGCGTCCTGTGCCGGGAACTGCACAGTGCTTTGGCACGCCGACGGCGTGTCCGTGCGGCAACGGCAGCAATGGGCAAGTGGGCTGCATCAACTCGGTGCTCAGCGGCGCGCGCCTGCGTGCGCTCGGTAGCGCGAACACCACTGCAGACACGCTGCAGCTGTCGGTGACCGGTGTGCCCGAAGGCAACAGTGTGCTCTTCTTCCAAGGCTCCACCTTGGTGGCCGGCGGAGCAGGTGCGGTCTTCGGCGATGGCTTGCGTTGCGCTGGCGGCACGGTGGTGCGCTTGGGTGTCAAGTCCGTGAGCTTCGGCGTGGCTCGCTATCCCGAGCTGGGCGATCTTTCGATTGCGCAGCGTGGCTTCGTGCCAGCGGGTGCCACGCGCGTGTACCAGTGTTGGTATCTCGAAGGCTTGGGAGCGTGCGGTTCGTTCTCATCCAACACCAGCAACGCGTTCGAGATCAACTGGCAGCCGTGAGCGCCAGCAACACCGCGAGGCGGCCAGCAGAAACCTGCTGACCGCCTCGCTCCGCAATCAACGACTCACCAAATGAACGGGCCCTGATAGATCAGGCCACCGTTGTCACGCGAACCTGTGGCGTAGGGCAACACAGCGGTTGCACCGAAGCCGTTACCGCGACGCTCGATTTGCATCGCGAGCACAGCCGGGTTCGCTTCCGAGTCGGCACTGCTGTAGGCCAGGCGACCCTTCAGCGAGTACCAGCCGGTCTCTGCACCCATCAGCGACTCATTGGCGTTGTGGTTGGTGCCGCTCAGGAACGATTGGGTGAAGACCCCCGAGATCATCGTGAGCGGTGTGCGTGACCAGCAACGCACCGTCTTCTGGGCCGAGAATGCTTCCTCGTTGTCGTTGTAGACCATCAGGTCCACGATGGCTTGCCATTCGACGCCGCCCGTGAGGTTGATCAGGACGAGGTCGGAGAGGGCACCACCCGTGCTAGCCGCGGGAGCCGGACCCTGCGCAATGAAACGCGGGATGTAGAGCGTGTCCGGTGCCGTTTCATACTCAACACCGTCGAGCTCACGCACACCGTCGGAGTCGATGTCCGTCGGCAGGCCTTGAGCCGGGACGGCCTTGAAGGTGAACGCCGGCACATCATAGTCGCTCTGCGTGTTGCCATCGTTGATGAGCGAGGTGCCCACGAGATGGTTGAAGCTCACCGGTTGACCGGTGGTCGTGCTCTTGGCGAACACATAGGCAAAGCCCTTCACCATGTTCGGGTTGTCCATGCGCGTACGCACGACGATGGTGTCGTTCGGGGTCAAGCGACGAGTGCGGTTGAACTCCAAGCAGTTCGTACCGTCGATGTAGAGGTACTCCACATCGATGGTGTCGGTGGCGGAGGTGTTCGTCACCGTCAGGAAGGTCTCGTCACCACGAGCGTTGTCGAAGACCGGGAAGATCAACAGGCTGCCGGGTT
>JBILXQ010000468.1:0-2646 GCA_044378375.1 Planctomycetota bacterium | reverse complement strand
GTCTTCGGTGTGATGGCGCGCTCGAGTGCCGCCAAGTCCGGACCGATGTCCGCCCGCGGCTTCACAAGCACCGGTACGCCACCTGCGTAGCGCACGATCTCGACGTAGCTGACCCACGCCGGCAGGATCATCAACACCTCATCGCCCGACTCGATCAGCGAGAGCAACACTCCAGACAGTGCGTGCTTGGCACTGTGGCAGACCGTGATTTCATTCGGTGCGTACTCGACACCACGCGTGGCCTTGAGGTGGTCGGCGATCGCTTGACGCAGAGCGGGCGTACCTTCGGCGGGTGTGTAGCGCACCTTGCCGCCGCGCACGCTCTTCGAGGCCGCGTCCTGCACCGCCGCCGGCGCATCAAAGTCGGGTTCGCCCACCGACATGTTCACGACATCGCGTCCCTCGGCGATGAGCTGCTTGGCACGCGCATCGAGAGCGAGGGTCGTAGAGAGGGGAATGGCGCCGACGCGGCTGTTAGGCCTCATCTGGACCATTGTCACCTCGTCAGGCCGCGTCGCGCAAGTCAGCGGGGAAGAAGTCGGCCGCAGTTCCGTCTAAAGCCGCTATGGCGGCGTTCACGACAGGCGATCGCTAGGCTACTGCCCATCCATGAGCTCGAAGAAGCGGCTACTCAAGATCACGGCCATTGTGTTGGGCGTCGTTGCCTTCACTGGCTACTTCGCCTTCTCTACCTTCCTGTTCAGCCCTTTGGAGGCTGATCTGGAGGCAGACGTCGCCGCCTTGGTGCCGCGCGATGTCGACTTCTACGCAGCGCGTGCGCGCAACGACGAGGCCTTCGGCGACTTCCCGCGCCTCGCGGTTCAGGACCGCATCGATCGCACCGATGCGTGGCAGACCTGGATCAAGAGCCCCGAGTACGCCGACCTAGCGCGCGACATGAAGCTCGAGCAGTCACTGACGCAGCTGGCGCAAGCCGCCGATCAGTTGCCGTTGGGAATGCAACCGCAGGATGTCTACGGCGGTGGTGATCTGGCGGTGGCGGGCTACTTCCGCGGCAAGGACCTGGCGCAGGCTGATTGGTGTGTCTATGGCCGCGCCAACTGGTTGGCCAAGCTGGCCGTGGCTTTGCTGAACACGCCCGATGTGATCGGCCTCAAGGAGCAAGGTTTCACCGTGGAGACCGGTGAAGGCTGGGTCGCGCTCAGCGGCTCGCGCTTGCCGCGCAAGCTCTACATCGCCCGCATCAAGGATGTCGTGATGGTGGCCACGCAGGCCGAACTGCCGCAGAAGGCGCGTGCGCTGGAAGCACAAGCCTTCGCGGACAGCTTCTACCAAAGCGCCATCTACTTCGATCATGTACAGAATGCCGATCGCAATGCGGCTCGTGATGAGGTTGAGCTGTATGTGAACACCAAGAAGCTGCAGGAGGCCTTGCAAGTGCGTGGCCCGCTGCCCAATCCGGGCGCGCAGGACTTTGGTGAAGCGCTGCTCGGTCGTTTGGTGCAAGCGCCGGCGGTGAAGAGCGTGGTGGGCACGATGGATCTCTCGCAGGAGTTCCGTCTTGATGTGCATGGCGAGTTCACCAGCGAAGCCATCACACCCGAGATGGCGCGCATCTACCGTGCCCGTGGTTTTGACAACGAAGAGCTGTTGCGTGAAGGCGCCATCTTGGCCCCTGCTGATGCGGCGTTTTTCGCGTACTTGCGCGCACCTACGGGTGATCTGCTGCGCAACATGGTGGCCTCGATGGAACCGGCTTTGCGGACCAATCTAGAGGACTTGTTTCGCAATACCGGCAAATACCCCACGCTCGATGGCCTTGTCAGCGAGCTGGATGGAGCACTGCGCGACCGTGCGGCCTTCATTGTGCGCCCCAATGACTACACGCCCGATCCCAACGGCCCGCCCAATGACGGCAGCGTGGTGCCGGCTTGGGCCTTGGTGTTGTGGCCTAAGAATGTCGATGCCGTGGTGGCCTTGCGCGACACCATCGGCACGAACTCTGCCAAGTTTGGTTTACAGGGTCGTACGCCTGGCGAAGCAGGCTACTTCCGCAACGTCTTGAACGAAGGCGGCGGCTTCGAGATCCGCGAGTTCTGGTCGCGCTTTGTGCCCGGCACGGGGATGATTGCGACGTGCAACGCAGGCGGCATGACGATCGTGAGCAATAGCTTCAAGATGCTGTCGCACATCTTGCTGACAGCCACGCAGAGCAGCGCACAGTACCCGCGTCTCGCGGATGATCCGACCTTCCTCGCGTTGACGCGCACGATGCGCACGGGCGGTCACATCGCCGCCTACATCAACCCGAAGAGCCTCGTGCCGGTCTTGCGCCTTGGCGCGCGCCGCCAAGCCGAGGACGCGTTGGTGGTCGATTGGCGTGCCGAGCGTGCGCGCTTGGAGGACAAGGTGCTGCGCGAGCGCTTCCCCGGCGAGAAGCGCGGCCAGCTCTCGCCTGCGGTGCAAGAGCAAGTCGACGCCGTCGTTGATCCGCAGCTCGAGAAGATGGAGCGCGACATGCAGACGCAACAGGTCCCGCAACTGATGGCTGCACAGGAGCGCCTGTACACCTACGCGTCGGCGATGCGTGCCGGCATGGTGATGCTGCGGCTCGATCCGAAGAGCTTTGAGCTAGCGGTGCGCGCGATCGTGCCGCTGCCAGAATAGTCCTCGCCTGACCCAGTA
>JBILXQ010000364.1:0-3422 GCA_044378375.1 Planctomycetota bacterium | reverse complement strand
TGTGTTGGCTGGTACAGCGGCTTTGTTGCGGGCCTGTGCCGAACCGGAACAAGCTCCCGCGCGGGCGCGCGCGGGCATCCTGTTGCTGTTGGTTGCAGCCTTCGCCTTGCGCTTGCCACTAGAGGAGGGGCCGTGGGCCGCAAGCAGCGGACCTTGGGTGGCATGGGTGCGCTTCGCCTCCACTCTGTGCTTGATCCTCGCGGCACCGTTCGCCGTGGTCGTCATGTGGAGCAAGAAGCGCGGCGAACCGCGCCGCGTGCTGCACTTGGCGTTGCTGGCGGCCTTGGTGTTGATGGCAGTGGCCTGGATGCCCGAAGCCTGGGAAGCAGGACGCACCGGGCTGCTGGCCTTCGTGACGAGCGAGCCGCTCGTTGGTCGCTGGGCTGCTTGGACCGCAGTTGCTCTAGCTGGTTTGGTGCTGTGCGGCTTGGTGTTGTGGCGCACGCATCACGGCTTCTTGGTGCTGGTGACCGGCGCGTGCGTGCTGCTTGCCACGCCGTTGCTGCGTGATGGTGCAGCAGCTGCAGCTTTGGCGTCTGCGTTTTTGATCGCGCTCTTGGTGGATGCGCGGCAGGCGTGGATGCGTAGCGCCGCACCGCTGGTAGCCGGTGTGTGCATCGTGGCAGGTTTTGTGCTCGCTCGCCCGGGTGAGGCCGCCTTGCGCGAAGAGCGCTGTGAAGTGTCCGGCGGCTTGCGCCAGTTGCGTGCTCTCGTGCCGAGCACGGCGCCGTGGAATGATCCGCTGCCAGCACCGCAAAGCAGTGTGCTGGTGCCGGCCACGCATGCGGCACGTGCTGTGTTGCATGGGCGGCGTGCAGTGCCTGCGGCGAGCGTGGTCCGCCTGGCTGAGTTGGGTGCTACGGCTGATTTCGCCGAGCTGGCGCGTGGATTGCGCGGCTTGGGTGCCACGCATGTGGTTGCTGCTCCGCGCTTTGCTGCCGAGGGCTCGGTACAAGCGGGAGGCGCTTGGGATCAACTCGCTAGCGCGTCGTCGGATACGCAGCGCTTAGGTGAGTTCGAGCGCGTGCACGCCTCGCCGCGCCGCGTGGGGCGTGATTTGCGCGCCGTCCTGACGAGTGACGCAGCAACAGGGTCTGCGCTTTCGATTTGGAAGCTCGCTGGGAAGCCCGAGCAAGCGCCCGAGCGACGCGAGCCGGAGTTCCGCGCTCGTTGAGAACCAGCGCAGGCGCTGTCAAGTAAACCTTACGGCTCGCGGTGCTTGCCACCGCGTGCGTACAGCTCAACGCGCGCAGTCCATGCCTCGCGCAGGCGCGGATCCAAATCGCTGGGAGCAACGGCCAAGGCTTGGCGTTGGGCTTGGGCCGCTTCTTGCGCAAGCCCTACCTCGGCCAGCGCCGCGGCCAAGATCTCCAAGTGATCGGCGTTGCGCTGCGCACTGCTTGCGACCAAGGCTTCAGCCAACTGCAGCGCACGCGCGCCATCCCGCAGCGCATCGTCTGCTTGCACCGCGAGCTCCCAAGCCAGCCACGCGCTAGCACCAAGGTCCTTGGGATCGAGCGCCACCGCTTCGCGCAGCTGCGTCAGCGCCTCGGCATTGCGGCCTAGGCCACGCAACAGCCGTGCGTAGTCCAAACGCAAGCCGCGCTCCTGCGGTCGCTGTGCGATCACGCGCGCCAGTTCCTCCGCGGCTTCGGCTTCGCGCTGCAAGCGCACCAAGACCCACGCTCGCCCGATGCGCGAAGGCCACGCCGTAGGAGCGAGTTGCAACGAGAGTTCATACGAGCGCAACGCAGCGTCTAGCTCACCTGCTTGCGTCTGCAGAATGGCCAAGTGGTAGTGCGCTTGTTCCAGATCCGGTGCAAGGCGCAGAGCTTCCAGCAGCTGTCCGCGCGCTTGGTCGACCGCTCCCGTCGCCGCCAAGGCGCGTGCATAGTCCAAGCGGAAAACAGGTGCTTCAGGGGCGGCCTCTACGGCGCGCGCGAGCGGTGCGACTGCGCGCTCAGCTTGCCCATGTTGCAGCATCGACGCACCTTCGGCGTGAGCATCGATGATCGCCATCGAGCGGCGCGGATCGCGACCGCTGTAGGCGGTGGTGCCGCTTCCGCCTGCGTAGCCCAAGGCGTTCAGTGCTTGCGACAAGTGCGGATCCACACGCGCAGCGGTCGAGGCTCCGCGATCCATGGCAGCACGCCGCATCGCAGCGCGGTGTGCCTCCAACACCTGCGAGAGCTCTTCGACTTGGGTGGGGCGCTGCGCAGCTAGGTCTTGCAGCTCGCGTGCATCCTGCGTCAAGTCGTACAGCTCCTTGGTAGGGGCCTCGATCAACTTGAGTGCATCGACACGCAAGGCCGCCAACGAAGCCCAGCCGAACTCGAGTCGCGCGTATTCGCTCTCGGCATACAGCGGAGCCGTGGGAAGCACCTCACCGCGCCACGCAGGAGCCCAATCGCGACCACGACCGAGCGTAGGCCAGCCCAGCGCATTCGTGAGCGTGGGCGCCAACTCCACCAGACCTACCGGTTGCGACACCACCACACCTTCCGGCAACGCAGCACCCGCCATGATGAGCGGCACGCGCAAGGTGGCTTCATGGACCAACACACCGTGCGTTTGCTCGCCGTGCTCGCCTAAGCCTTCGCCATGGTCCGAAGTGACTACAACCAAGGTCTGGGCGAGGTCGATGCTTGCCAACAGCTGCGCCAGTTGCGCGTCAACCGCAGCGATCTCCGCGTCATACGGGTCCGCGATTTGGCTACGCCACGGCTCGGGCGCTTGCCACGGCATGTGCGGGTCATACAGATGCACCCACGCTAGCCAAGGTTGATCCGCGTGTGCGGCAATCCACTGACGAGCTGCGCCAAGTGTGTCCGCTGCGTTGCGTTCGATGACCGGTGCAGCGCCTGCCGCAATCGCGCCGAGCTCGTCGTTGTAGACCTGAAAGCCGCGCGCCAGACCAAAGGCTTCGTCCAGCACAGCTGAGGACACGAAGGCTCCTGTGGCGTAGTCGGCCTCTCGCGCACGCTCTGCCAACACAGGCGTTTGTCCTGCGAGTGCTGTGCGCCCATTGACGCGCACTCCGTGCTCAGGCGGCTCCAAGCCCGTGAGTAGCGTGGCATGCGCCGGTAGGGTGAGGGGCACGCTCGTCCACGCCTGCTCGAAGCGCACGCCACGCGCGGCCAAAGCATCCAGCGTAGGTGTGCGGCCCGCAGCGTAGCCATAGCACCCCACGCGATCGGCGCGCAGCGTGTCGATCGTGACCAACAGCACATTCGGCCGTGCCTTAGGTTGCGGGCGCGCAGGCTCCTGGCCGCAGCCAGTGGCCGCCACAGCAGCAAGCACAGCGATCAAGCAGCTCCGCATAGGACCACAACAGCCTAGCAGGGTCGGGCGTGTCATTGGCTACCATCTGCGCGCCATGAGCTTGATCGAACCGCGCACTCTCAAGGGGTTCCGTGACTACC
>JBILXQ010000178.1:0-5761 GCA_044378375.1 Planctomycetota bacterium | reverse complement strand
CCCGAGACCATGATCCCGCGCGAGCGGCTGATGGAGACGGCGCGGCGTGTGTATCGCTCGTTTGGCTACTTGCCGATCGACACTCCGGCCTTGGAGTACGAGGAGATCTTGACCGGCAAGGGCGGCGAGGAGAGCGACAAGCAGCTCTACCGCTTTGAGGATCATGGCGGCCGCCGCGTGGCCCTGCGCTTCGACCTGACTGTGCCCTTGGCGCGCTTTGTGGCGCAGCACCACAACGATCTCGGCCTGCCCTTCAAGCGCTACCACATTGGCACCGTGTGGCGCGGTGAGAACACTCAGCGCGGCCGCTACCGCGAGTTCGTGCAGTGCGACTTTGACACGATCGGCTCCACCAGCGTGGCCGTCGATGTCGAGACCGGACTTGTGATCCACGAGCTGCTGCGCGCGATTGGCTTCGAGCGCTTTGAGATCCGCATCAACGATCGCCGCATGTTGAACGGCGTGCTCGAGCGTGTCGGCTTGGCGGAGCGCGCAGTGCCCGTGTTGCGTGCGCTGGACAAGCTCGACAAGATTGGCCCGCAAAAGGTGGCGGAAGAGATGGCGGCGACTGCGGGAGCTACAGCCGCGCAAGCGCACGACATCTTGAGTCTGGCGGATGCGCGCGGCTCGAACCGCGACATCTTGGAACGCATGCGGCCGTTGGTTGCCGGTACCGCGCGTGGTGAAGCAGGTTTGACAAGCCTGATGCAGATCCTGTCGGCGATGCAAGCAGCTGGCGTGCCGGAGTCGCGCTTGCGCTTGGACCTGTCGATCGCGCGCGGCCTCGACTACTACACCGGCACGATCTACGAGACTGTGCTCGGCGACTTGCCCGGCATCGGCAGCGTGTGCTCGGGTGGCCGCTATGACGACCTGGCTTCGCTCTACACCAAGGACAAGCTGCCGGGTATCGGTGCCTCGCTGGGCCTAGATCGCCTGTTGGCCGCCATGGAGGAGCTCAAGCTGATCGATGGCCGCCGCGTAAGCGCGCCGCTCTTCCTCGCTTACTTTGATGAAGCGCGTTTGAACGACTACCAGACGTTGGCCATGCGCTTGCGTAGCGCAGGCATCGGTGTCGAGTTCTATCCCGAAGCCAAGAAGCTCGGTGCGCAGCTCAAGTACGCAGATCGCCGCGGCTTCCGTCACGCCCTGATCATCGGTGAGAACGAGTGGCAAGCCGGCAAAGGCCAACTCAAGAACCTCGCCCAGCAAAGCACCACTGAGGTGCCGCTGGGCGAAGGTCTCGTCGAAGCGCTCGCGAAAGCGATCGGTCAGGCCAGCTAAGGCCGCCCGCTCACGGGCAAACATGCAACGTCAGCGCGTTGCTCAAGTTGAAGCCCGAGCCGCCAGCGGCAGGGTTGCGGTACCACGCTTGGAAGTGCCACACAGAGCCGGCTGTCAAGCGGCCTGGACCGCTGCCGATCGGTGCCGAGCCAAAGTTCAGCGCGCGCTGCAACACACCGCCCGCACCGCTGTTGGAGGTGGGCAGGCGGTACACCGCACCGTTGACGCAGCGCACACCGTTGCCAAACGGCGTGTTGGTCTTGTTGTTGCCGTAGTAGAACAGTCCAACCGTGTTTGCCGGCACATTGGTCGCGCGCAGCGTCAGGTTGGCCGCGGCCAAGCTGTTCGAGCCGAGCGCAGAGATCGACGCTGCGGCACCCGTGGAGTTCGGATTCGCCGTGCAGTAGGTCGTCGGCTGCAGGCAGAAGAAGCTCATGCACACCGCTTGCGCGGCGCGGGAGCGCATCACATTGACGCACTCTTGGTGGAAGTACGGATAGATGTTGTTCATGCCACCGTTGCACAGGTGGCAGTAGCTCATGATCGTGCCGCTGTTCGTGCACTGCTGTGAAGTCTGGCACTGGCCGTAGTAGCCGTTCGGCGCGCACGAATCGAGCGGCGGGCAGAAGTCGTGCGTGTGCGCGCTGCCGAAGTTGTGCCCGAGCTCGTGCGTGAAGACCATGAAGTCCCAGGTCAACGGACCTTGTGTGACGGGGAAGGTAGTTTGCCCCGACAAGTTGCCCGACACGCCGAAGCCGTACGTTTGGTTGCACAGCACATCAAGCCATGCCACACCGCCACCCAAGCTCGCTCCCGAGAGGAAGTGCCCCAAGCTCGACGAAGCGGGGATCGCGCCTTGCCACGCGGCTTGGAACGCATACAGCATGTCGATGCTGTTCCCGCCGTTGTCCGCGGTCACCCAGGGATCATTGCTGTTCGAATAGATCGTCAGCTGCGAGATCTCCAGCACGGTGTCGATCTGATCGTAGTAGCGCTGCGAACCCGCGCCCCACAACGACAGCACATAGGTCAGCGTCGCCGTGGCATTGCCGCCGAACTGCTGTGTGAGCTGCCAATCGGTCTCGACCGCAACGCGGCACGCGAGCGTGGTTGTAGCGAGTGACGCGGTGCCACTGGGAATGGGGGCTGGGCGTACTTGCGCCGGCTGCGGCAGCTCGTCTGTGTGGCAGACATGACGCAGCATGTCACCACGCGCATTCAACACCTCTTCACTCACCATCAACGCCGGTGCAGCGTTCCAATCGCTCGTTTGGGCCAAGAGGTGATCGAACTTGCCCTCTGCATGCATCCAGCCGCGCGAGCCGTGCGGCGAGAAGGCGAAGTACGCACTGGAGCCATCCGCACCATCGACATCTCCATGCCAGAGCGTGAGGTCAAGATCGGGCAGCTGACTCGGCTGACCGTTGACCTTCAACTGCATGTCGTGCGTGAAGCGCTCTAACGGAATCCGTTCAAGGCGCACCGTGCGCGGCCCCATGCTGGACGGCACATCCGTCAGGACTACGGTGGACATCTCCTCCAGGCTGCGGATCGCGGCAACATCGGGAGTCAGCGCGATCGCACCCTCGACACGGCCTGTGGCGCGCAGAGGGAAGGGCCGTTCTACACGCATTTGAGCGTGGGCGACGGTGGAAGCGGACAGTGCGGTAACCGCAGCCAAGAGCCAGGCGGAGAGGTTGCTCATGATGGCTTGAGGATAGCGAGTTACAGCGAGCTTTGTTGCTGTAAAGCGACCGAGGCCGACCTCCGCAGTGCGGAAGTCGGCCTCGGCTTGAGCTACCGCTGCGTCAAGTCAACTTGACGCAGCAGTCGTACTCACAACAGGATCACGGGACCCAGATCACCGCCACCGCGTTGGTGAGGTTCGAGCCCGTACCGCACGGACCAGCGGCGTTGCGGTACCACACTTGGTAGTAACGCGCGGCGCCAGTCGTCGGCACAGCACCACGGACCGAGATCTTCGTGTCCAAGCCGACCGGGTAGACGGCCGTGCCTTGGAACGGAGACAGGGTAGCGATGCGGGAGACGGTGCCACCGATGCAGGTACGGCCGTCTTGGAACGGCACGTTCTGCGACACAGTGCCCTGCAAGAACAGCGCGAACGTGCGCTGGCCGGCCGGCGGGTTGGGCAGGCCACCCGACGACAACACGAAGTTGTCGTTGGCAACCGAGCTCACACCCGAGCCGAACAGGAACGCACCCACACCCGTCGAGTTGCGGCAGCCGCCGACGGTCGAGTTGTTGCCGCAGGGGCAGCCACTCGTGCCGAAGCAGTACGCCGTACCGCCGTTGCTTTCGCACTCGTCGAGCACGCCGGTGTTGTTGACGTCAGCAGCACCCGCGGCCAGCTCGCAGCTGTCGGGGATGGTGTTGAGGTTGCAATCCGACTCACCGAGCGCGATTTCGCACACGTCACCGATGGTGTCGTTGTCGCAATCCGCTTGGTTGGGGTTGGAGATCGTCGTGCAGTTGTCGCACGCGTCACCCACGCCGTCGTTGTCGCCGTCCAACTGCGTGGCGTTCGCCACCGTCGGGCAGTTGTCAACGCAGTCGATCACGCCGTCGGTGTCGACATCGACATCTGCCACGCCGCAGCCGCACGTGCCAGGCGAGGTCTTCGCCGGGTCGTTCGGGCAGCCGTCGTTGCAGTCCGCCGTACCGTCGCCGTCGGTGTCGGTGTCAGCCACACCGCAACCACAGGCACCCGGAGCCGTCTTCAACGGATCGTTCGGGCAGCCGTCGTTGCAGTCCGCCGTGCCGTCGCCGTCCGTGTCGGTGTCAGCCACACCGCAACCGCAGATACCCGGAGCCGTCTTCAACGGATCGTTCGGGCAGCCATCGTTGCAGTCCAGCGTGCCGTCGAGGTCGGTGTCAGCATCCGCCACACCGCAACCACAGACACCCGGAGCCGTCTTCAACGGATCGTTCGGGCAGCCGTCGTTGCAGTCCGCCGTGCCGTCGCCATCGGTGTCGGTGTCCGCCACACCGCAACCACAGGCACCCGGAGCCGTCTTCGACGGATCGTTCGGGCAGCCGTCATTGCAGTCAGCCGTGCCGTCGCCGTCCGTGTCCGTGTCAGCCACACCACAGCCACACTGGCCGGGGGCGGTCTTCAGCGGATCGTTCGGGCAACCGTCGAGGCAGTCCACCGTGCCGTCAAGGTCGGTGTCCGTCGAGGTCCAGGTCAACGAGAAGGCCTGACCACCGCCAGCCGCCGTCGAGCTGCCGCCCGCCGTCGCCACGCGGATCAAGTAGGTCTGACCAGCCGTCATCGGCACCGAGACCGTCGAGCCCGGCGCACAGCCGGTCGCACCGTCGTTGTTGCACGCGCCAGCAACTTGGTTGCTGACCGTGCCACTCGGGCAGGCGGTGTGGACCGACACCACAGTGTCGAACGAACCGCACGTCGAGAAGGTGTACGTGGAGCTGCAACCCGCCGGAGCGGTGAAGCTGTACCACGTATCCCAGTACGTGTAGGTCGTCGCGCACGAGGCGATGCCCGTCGAGGTCAAGGTGTAGGCCTCGGCCGTAGCACCCACGTTGGTACCGCTGAACGAGCCCGTCGCGCCCGTGATCGCAGCTGCATTGCTGCAGTTGTCGTTCGCCGGCGTGGCGTCGCCCGTGATGTTCAGCGTGTAGGTACCTGTGTTCGTGCCGAAGCCGCTGACCAGGACGTAGTAGTCCTGACCGGCGTTCGCCACGAAGGCCACCTTCGAGCGGAAGGTCGTGCCGACGATGTCATCGTTCACCGTGACGCACGTCAACGCGGCACAGGTGCCGGTGTAGACGTGGAGCTTGGTGTCGAAGCTCGCGGTAATCGTGTCGGCGTAGACCGTTTGGGTCGTCGCCACATTGACCTTGTGCCACACACCAGGTGCGGTCACACCGAAGTTCGAGCCACCCTCTTGGTTGCCCGGGCCGATGCAGGTCGGCAAGCCCGTATCCGCCGCCGCACCAACGGTAGTACCGCTGTACGCCGAGGGCACGGCCACCGCGATGGCATCCGCACACACATCACCCGCCAGCGCGAAGGTGGCACGGACCGTGTAGAGGCCCGTTGCACCGTTCTTGCCGCCGACGCGGATGTAGTAGGTGCCCGCCGGCACATTGGCCAGCGTCACCGCCGAGGTCAGATCCGTCGGGTTCGCCACATCGTCATTGCAAGCGAGCAAGGTGCCGCCGCACGCCGAGTAGGCCTCGAGCACCGTGTCGAGCGCAGAGCCGGCCGTGTTCACGCTCACCGTGCCAAGCGCGGTGGTCGTGACCTTGTACCAGACATCCGTACCGATCGGGCCACAGTTGTTGTCCAGCGACTCCGTCGTCGCCAGGTTGTTGTTGCCCGACACGCCGGTCGCACCGAAGGCGAGGTTCGCCGCCGTGGCGCAGGTGTCGTTCGTGGGCGGCCCACCGATGGCAATGCTCAGCGCGTACTGCGTCGAGTTGCCGGCCGGAGCTT
>JBILXQ010000065.1:0-9202 GCA_044378375.1 Planctomycetota bacterium | reverse complement strand
GCAGTTCTGCGGTGCCTGCGGGCTCTGGCAGCGCACAGGCATTGTTGGTGGTGCATGCTGCACGCACCACAACGACCGTGACGGTGCGCGGGCTGGAGGTGACCTACGACGGCATCCTCGGCTTGCCGGTGCAAGCGCGCACGGATTTGGAAGCGCATGCGCGTGCTGTGCTGTCGGCCAACATCGGCTTGCTCGGGATGCCGGCGGATCCGGGAGCGAGCTGGGAGCTGTTGGCAGTGGACCGTTCCGCGCGTGCGGCGGTGCTGCACTTCCAAGCGGCTGACCGCGTGGCGGCGCTGGCGTATGCCGAAGGGGCACTAGCAGCCCTGAGCCTCTCTCCGGCAGAATGAGAAAGCGCGTCACCTAACGCTTCTCCGGCGGTTGGAGGACGACCGCAACCCAAGGAACCCTATGCGCATCCTCCTCCTCTCTGCTTGCCTCGGCGCGCTCGTCGGTGGCACCAAACTCGAAACCGTGTACACCGCTGAGAAGGCGCTCCAAGTGGAGATCACCTTCCAACAGTCGAGCGAAACCTCCACGACCATGGAGCGCGATGGCGAGCCTGTGGAAGGCCCCGGCGGAGGCATGGGTGCCTCCAGCGAGATGACCTACACCGAGACCTTTGTCGATCGTTATGTCGCGGTCGATGCGGGCAAGCCCACCAAGGTGCGCCGCAGCTGGAGCGAAGTCGGCGGCAAGACCGCGATGTCGATGGGCGACCAAAGCAGCGAACGCGAGATGGAAAGCCCGTTCGAAGGCTTGGAGATCGAGATCGAAGCCGACGCTGAGTCCGCCAAGGTGATCGCGGGCACGGAACCCGAAGGTGAAGGCAGCTTGACAGGTCACCAGCTCGTGCTGTGCCTGGATGGCTTGTTGCCGAACAAGGATGTCGCCGTCGACGACACATGGGAGTTGAGCAAGGACGCCATCCTGTGCTCATTGCGTCAGGACTTGATGCAGAAGATGACCCCGCCGCCGGCGCGCGCCGAGGGCGGTGGCGAAGGCCGTGGTCAGCGCGGTGGCCGCGGTGGTGCACGCGGCGGTCGCGGCGGCGGCAGCTTGAAGGACTTCGAGTGGGAAGGCAGCGCTAAAGTCGCGGGCTTGGAAGAGGACGTCGACGGTGTGGCGTGCACCGTCGTTGACCTGACGATGACTGCTTCGGGCACGCGCGAGTTGCCGCAAGGTGGTCGCCCGCGCGATGGCATGTACGGCTTGCCGGTCGAGAACACGATGACCTACAAGGTCGAACTGGAAGGCAAGCTCTACTACGACAACAAGGCCAAGCGTCCGCTCAAGATGGAAGTCAAGGGCACCGCCAATGTCGAAACCGTGCGGGAAATGACGCGCGAAGAGAGCACGATGCGCATCGAGTCTTCGCAAGACGGCAAGATCGAATACACGATCGCCATCAGCGAAGCGAAGGAAGAAGCCAAGAAGGAGTGACGCTAGAGGCAGTGCTGCACGCGTGAGCTCCGTGGCGCTACCATGGTGCCATGATCGCGAGCCTCGTCCTCTGCTGTACAGGATTCGTCTCCGCTCCGGCGGAAGGCGAGTCCTGTTTGCTTGTCGCGCATCCCGTGGCCGGTCGCACGGCCAAGATCGTGCGCGAAGTGCATGTGTCGCTTGCGCCCGCTGGCGCCACGCAAGTGATCGCCGGTGTCGAGACCAAGCTCGACAAGGAGACCGCCAAGCCGCGCAATGTCAGCGAGCGCGAGGTTTGGGAGGAGCGCACGCTGGCCGTAGCCCAAGTGGACGGCGCAACGCGCAGCGTGCACACCTCGCGGCGCTTTCTGGAGTTGGAGCGCACGACTGCGCGCGGCACGGGTGCCGATGTGCGGCAGAAGAGTGTGGCGTCACCGTTGCTGGGCCGCTTGGCGTACGCCAAACAGCTTGAGGATGGTGCTTGGGACCGGGCTTTCGAAGGCGCTGCGGATTGGGATCTGCGCTGCCTTGCCAGTCTCGATGCGCAACCGCCGCTCGGTGATTGGTTGCCTGCGCGCTCTGTCCAAGCCGGTGATTCCTGGGAGCTGGAGCCTGCCGTGATCGAGCGCGCGTTCCGACTCGATGTGCGCGAGTTGCTCATGCCCCTGCCGAAGGGCTCGGAGTATGTCCCGCCACCGCCGAGCGATGTGCCTTGGCGAGCCGCCAAATGGAGTGGCAGCGCCAGCGTCTCGTCCATCGATGACAAGAAGGTGCTCATTGCGTTGCGCCTCGTCGGCGATGGCGTGTGGACCGCTGCCGCCAAGCCCGCGACCGTCACCGTCGAAGAAGAGGGCGCACGCATGACCTTTGGTTCCATGGAGCCGATCGAGGAAACGCTCACGACCACGCTCAAGGGCGAGCTGGTCTACGACCGCAAGCTCGGCTGCTGTACCAGCCTGCAGTTGAAGGGCGAGCTGCGTTGCTCGACCAGCAATGCCCTCGGCGAAGAGGGCCGGCTCATTCGTCGCGAGCAAGGCTCCTTCGTCGTCAAGGTGAATGTCGCCGCGGATACCTGAGAGCCATTGCCTTCACGGCTGCCAAGGCGGAGCCAGCAGCCGACGCTTGCCGTCAAGAGAACAGGACAGTCCACCATCGCCATCCAAGGTGGTGAGGTCGCGATCCCACAGGCGACAGGTGACTTGCTTGTGGCGTTGGTCCAGACCCTCGCAGTAGTTCGTGTAGCTGCAGCGACGCACTTCGTGCTCGCGGCCTAGCTCGGCTTTGCGCCACCAATCGGGGTCAGCCAGCGTCTGGCGCGCAGCGGCAACGAGATCACAGTCACCTGTTTGCAGCGCGCGCTCTGCCAAAGCCATGTGGTCGATGCCGCCGGCACCTACGATCGGTGTCTGCCAGCCGCCCGCGCGCACATGCGCGCGAATGGCCCGCGCCAGCGGCAAGTTGACACCGCGTGGGTCCCCATGCGACTTGATGGTCGGCATGCACGCGTGGCCGCTGGGGCCGGTGTACGGATAGGCGGCTTCGCCCACCTTGGGTTGGCGCGCATCTTCGAACTTGCCACCGCGACTCACCGACACGAACTCGACTCCAGCTTGCGCGAACCACAAGGCATAGTCTTGCGCGTCGTCGATGGTCGAGCCACCAGCGATCGCTTCGTCGCCGAGCAAGCGCACACCCACCACAAAGTCCGCGCCTACCGCGGCGCGTACGGCGGCGACGATCTCCAGGGGCAAGCGCGCACGCGCGGCTCGTGTCCCACCGTAGCCATCGGTGCGCTCGTTGCGCCGCGACAAGAAGCTCGCCAACGTGTAGGCGTGCGCGCAATGCAACTCGACTCCATCAAAGCCCGCCGCGCGTGCACGCCGTGCAGCTGCGGCAAATAGCGCCGGCAGCGTCTGGGGCAGCGCTTGAATGTGCGCTTGCTGCGTGTCGGTGACGCGCTCGCGCCAACCCATCTCTAGCTCTTCCACCTCGCGCTCCTCCAGCACCCGCAGGAACATTGCGTGGGGTAGGGCGAGGGCCGCATCACGCAGCTCCGTCTCGGTCATGTCTAGCCATTGCGACGAGCCTGTGATGGCGCATAAGCGTTCGCGATGAAGAGCCTTCAGCTGCCAGAAGCGTCGCACCCACACGGCCTTCTCGGGGCGGCGGCGAATGGCGAGGAAGTCGATCAGCTGTACGAAGAGCCGCGTGCGTCCTTGCGACGCCGCGCGCACCGTATCCGTCAAACGCCGCAGCCCCGGCACATAGTGATCGGCGCTGATGCGCAGCAGGGGGCCGCTCTTCACATCACGCACGCCCGTTGCTTCGACCACCAAGGCGCCGGGCTGGCCTTGCGCAAAGCGCGCGTACCAAGCCAACACCTCGGGAGTTGCCTCGCCCGCCTCGTTGGAACGCCACGGCACCATCGCCGGCACCCAACTACGAGTGTGCAGGCGCAAGGAGCCAAAGGTCAGCGGCTGGAACAAGAGCGGTGTAGTCACGGAGCCATTGTGCAGGCACACTGCCTACATGCAACGCGTGGCTTTGGTGACGGGTGCGGGTCGGGGCATCGGAGCGGCTGTGGCGCTGCGCTTGGCGCGCACCGGGACGGCAGTTCTGTGCGCGGCGCGCAGTTTGGAGTCGGTGCACGACACCGCCGATGCGATCAAGGAGGCTGGCGGCACGGCTTGGGCGGTGCACTTGGATGTCACCGATCCGCTGACCTTCGACGATGCAATCGCCGAACACGGTGAGGCCATTGAGCGTCGTGGCGGCATCGCGTGGCTCATCAACAACGCGGGCATTGCCGAGACGGCGCCATTCTTGCGCCATGGACGCGAGACAGGTGTAGACCTGTACGAGAAGCACCTGCGTACGAACTTCCATGGCCCACGGCGGTTGATTGAGCGCTTTGCGCCCGAGATGCTGGAGCGCGGTCACGGCCGCATCATCAATGTGGCCAGCAGCGCAGGCTTGCGTGGGTACCCGTACGCGGCGGCGTATGTGGCGAGCAAGCATGCCTTGGTGGGCTACACCCGCTGTGCTGCTGCGGAACTGGCGGGCAAGGATGTGACCATGAACTTGGTCTGCCCGCACTATGTGGACTCGCCGATGACCGAACAGACGGTGGCGCGCATTGTCAAGAAAACTGGACGGCCGGCCGCGGAGGTGCGCGACTTCCTCGCCAAGGAGAACCCGGGCGGCAGCTTGGTGTCGTGCGACGAGATCGCAGACGTGGTGGCGCGCCTGTGTGGTGGTGACGACAACGGCATGCTGGTTGAGCTGATTGGCGGCCGCGGCTTGATCCCGGATGCGCAAGCGGAACAATGGCGGGCCCTATGAAGCTGACTCTCGTGGAACCGGATGGCTGGAAGGCGCCCAAGGGCTACGCGAACGGCGTGCTCGTCGAAGGGGCGAGCAAGCTGCTGCATGTCGCGGGTCAAATCGCGTGGGACGCCAACCAACAGCTCGTGGGGCGCGGTGACTTCGCGGCGCAGTTCGAGCAAGCACTCGCCAATGTGTGCGCAGTGGTGCGCGCAGCAGGCGGTGAGCCCGCGCACCTCGTCAAGATGACAGTCTATGTCGTCGACAAGCGCGCGTACCTCGCGGCGGTCAAGCCCTGCGGTGATGCATGGAAGCGCCATGTAGGCCGTCACTGGCCTGCCATGGCGCTGGTGCAAGTTGCCGATCTGCTTGAAGACGGCGCGCTGGTCGAGATTGAAGCCGTCGCCGCGTTGGCTTAGGGCTTAGAACACCCACTCCACGCCGAAGACCGCGTTGATACCGGGCGCATCGAGGCCCGAGCCGTGCATGCGATAGGCGCGGTCAAGGATGTTGTGCACGCCCACACTCCAGCGCGAACCTGCGTTATTTCCGAGCGGCCCGCCCACATCCAGATCCAGTCGCGCCCAGCCCGGTGTGCCATTGGGATCAATGCGCGGATCGAGCTTGTCTTCGGGGCTCAGCTTGTCTTGGTCGTCGGCCGCAACGAACGACAGCTCGCCCCAGTGCACGACCGTGTCAGGCTTGGACGGTTCGTACTCGAGTGACAGCTCACCTACTAACGGCGGCACGCGGCGGAAAGGCACGTCGTAGCCAGGCGCCGTGCCCGTGGCGGGGTCGATGGTCTCGTCGTACTGCTTGCCCTCGGTCCAAGCGATGCCTGCGCCCAAGCTCCAGTCCGACTCGGGACCAGACAGCTTGCGCGAAGCCTGTACTTCGAATCCGTACAGCGACGCCCGCCCTACATTGTCGCGCTGGTATGTGTCATCGCCACCTACGCCGGGCGTGCCACCATCATTGACCAGTCGCGCACCAATCGCATCGGACAGGCCGGTATGCCATACGGCGAACGAAGTCTTCCAGACAGGGTTGTTCCAGTCGACCGACAGTTCGCCAGTCAAGCTCTGCTCGGACTCAAGGTCGGGGTTGGCGATCGTTTGACCGCCGAAGGTCGTGCTGTTCTTGGCAAGGTCATCCATGTGCGGCGCGCGGAAACCTTGCGCCACCATGGCCGTGACACGCAAACCAGGCGCCACTTCGCGCCCGACTTGGAGGCTTGCGGTGAGGTCGTCAAAATTTCCTGACACCTCATCGCCACCGGCGGGGCCTGCCGTGAACTCATCAAAACCAAAGTGCACATACGACCAACGCACACCTGCCACGACATCAAGCGCATCGAAGGCACGCCATTCGTCCATCGCGAACAAACCTGCCGTCAGGTAGGTCGAATTCGGCGCAAAAGGCGGCACTCCTGCCGCCTCTACACCTGTCGCGATGGTCTGGTTGGTGCGCTCACTATCGATGTTCTCCGTTTCGAAGTCGACACCCCAGGTCAGCAGGTGGTCTTCACCCACGGCCTTCTTCCAGTCGGCCCCCAAGCCGAGTCCCAGAGTGTCTTCTGACTCAAAGCTCCGTGTGCCGCTCGGCACTCCCGTTGTGGTGTTCTGGTTGCGCAGCTGCCGATCTTCGGCATAGCGCCGCGCGTACACGCGCAACTGCATGCGATCGGCGAGACTGCCGCTGCGCGCATCGTCGTACACCAGCGTCGCCGCCGAGGCGTCTTGCTTGGTGAAGATGAACTCCGCGCTCGAGGGGAACGTCTGGCCGAAGCCCACATTCATGCGGTCGGTGCGCGGCACATCATGATCCACTTTGCGCCGCGCGATGACCGCCAGCGACTGTTTGGCGCCCAACGCATGTGACCACGAACCGAACAGAGCATCCGAGCTGTAGCCGGTGTTGTCGATCTCCCCCGAGCCGGACTGCAGCTCGTTCCAATTCTCGAAGGTGGCGTTGGCGTACCAACCGTCCACGGCGCCCGCGCCCGAGGCATGCACCGAACCGCGCCAGCCCATGTTGGCTGTCTGGAATACTTGACTCGTGCCGACCTCAAGGCCTTCAGGGCGATCCTTGGCGTCCGCGCTGCCTGGCGCACGGCGCTTGGTCCAGATCAGCACCGCGCCTCCTACGGCATCGGAGCCATACAACACCGAAGCCGGGCCACGCACGACTTCCACGCGCTCGACAATGGCGGGGTCAATGGTGTTGAGCGACTGGTTGGGCCCCGTGCGCGTCGTGCCATCGTTGAGGCGCACGCCGTCGACCACGATCAGCACGCGCTCACCGATCAGGCCGCGCAGGATCGGCGCCCCACCACCGGTGTTGGTCTCCTGCAAGAAGGTGCCCACGCCCGCCGCCTTGGCGATCATGCGCGGCAGCGTCCTTTCGCCGGTGCGTCGCAGGTCTTCCGCCGAAAGTACGGTGGTGGAGGCAGCGGAACGGGGGACCGTCTGCTCCGCGCGCGGGGCGGTGATGTAGGACTCGGTGACGGGCGGCGTGTCTTGTAGGAACATGGCTACGGTCTAGGTGCCGTTGCGCGCAGGCCCGCTAACGAAAAACAGCAGATCAAGCCCAAACTTCATCAGGGCCAAAGTTCACCGCAAACAGGGGAGGGTGGTGCCCACGCTAGGGCTCGAACCTAGGACCTGATGATTAAGAGTCACCTGCTCTACCAACTGAGCTACGTGGGCCCTGTTTGCGGGCGACGACTCTAGCGTCCCTTTGCGCGGATTTCAAGCCTCCGGAGACAGGTCGGGGTTTGGCGGACACGCCACTTCCTGCGAACATGGAGGGCGCATGAATCCGCAGCACTTTCGCTATCACGAGGAGGACGGCGTCGCCGTCGTGCGCTTGGACCGCCCTGAGCGTCTCAACGCCTTGACCTTCGAGTCGTATCGCGAGCTGACGGACACCTTTGCAGCGTTGCGTACCCGTAGCTCGGTGCGCTCGGTGCTGCTGACCGGGACAGGGCGCGCCTTCTGCTCGGGCGGTGACCAGAAGGACATCATCGCGCGTTTGCTCGAGGCAGATGCCGCGCAGGTGCAGGCCTTCACACGCATGACCTGCGACTTGATCGCGAACATGCTACGCCTTGAGAAGCCGATCGTGTGCGGCGTGAACGGCTTGGCGTGTGGCGCGGGAGCGGTGATGGCGGCCGCGGCGGATGTGCGCATTGCGGCTCCCAGCGCCAAGATCGCCTTCCTCTTCACCAAGGTGGGCTTGTCCGGTGCTGACATGGGTGCCGCTTGGTTGTTGCCCAAGATCGTCGGCATGGGGCACGCCAAGGAACTGCTCTTGGAAGGCGAGTTCATTGATGCTGCGCATGCCCACCGCATCGGGCTGTACAACCGCGTGGTGCCCGAGGCCGAGTTCGCGGCAGCAGCCTTGGCGTGGGCCAAGAAGCTCGCCGCTGGGCCTGGCATGGGCATGGCCATCACCAAGCGCATGGTGCATGCCGAGGCGACCATGAGCTTCGAAGAAGCGCTGGCTGCCGAGGGCTGGGTGCAAGCCGAATGCATGGCGCATCCGGACTACGCTGAGGCTCACCAGGCCTTCTTGGAGAAGCGCGCACCGCGCTTCAAAGGAGGCGTTTGATGTCAAGTGTACTGGACGACCTCCAGGCGCGCGCCAAGGCCGTAGGCATGGTGCACGGTGCGCGTGTGGATGCGCTGGATGAGACGCAGGGCGCACGCGAAGCGCTGAGCGCCATCGCGCGCGCGGGGCTGACGGCGTGGTGCGTGCCTGCGCGCTTTGGTGGTGCGGATGCGCGGCCCTTGTGCGCCGCCGACATGGTGTCGGTGCGCGCCATGTGCGCGTTGCGCCAAGAGCTCGCGTGGCACTCACCCATGTTGGATGTGATGCTGGTGATGCAGGGCTTGGGCAGCTATGCCCTGGCCCTCGGTGGCCGGCCCGAACTTCAAGCCAGTGTGTTGCCGCGCATCGCGCGCGGCGAGTTGGTCGGTGCGTTCGCCTTGACCGAGCCGGACGCAGGCTCGTCGCTGAACGAGGTCGCGTTGCGCGCGACCCGCCGCGGTGATGTGTGGGTGCTCGATGGCACCAAGACCTTCATCAGCAACTGTGGCCTCGCGGACGTGATCTGTGTGCTGGCTCGCACGAGCGGTGTGCCCGGCGAAAGCGGCGGCACGACGATGTTCTATGTCTCTGGTCAAACCAAAGGCTTGGAAGCCAAGCGCTTTGAAGTGACCTCGCCGCATCCGATCGGCGAGTACCGCTTCAGCGAAGTGATCGTGCCCGATTCGCATCGCCTCGGTGAGGTCGGTGCGGGCACGGACTTGGCCTTGTCGGTGTTGGCGCGCTTCCGCACCTCGGTGGCTGCCGCGGCCAATGGCTTCGCGCGTCGCGCCTTGCACGAATCGTGCAATCGCCTGCGTGCGCGCAAGCAGTTTGGCAAACCACTGGCGAGCTTCCAAGCGCTGCG
>JBILXQ010000466.1:0-2654 GCA_044378375.1 Planctomycetota bacterium | reverse complement strand
TCCCTACACCATCCCGGCCGGCGAAACATGGTCGTTTGAGCTGAGCATCTCGGGTGCCGCTCCGCGCACCGTGTCGGTAACCAGCGCCACGGGCACGGTCACGGCGGCGGATGTTGCCGCAGCCGTCGATGCGCTTGACGGTGTGGGAGCCAGTGTCAACGGCGCTGGACAAGTCGAAATCACCACAGATCGCGTCGGCGAAGCGGCATCGATTCGTGCCACGGCTGGTCCTACGAACCGCGATTTGGCCGGGATTTTGGGCCTTCCGACGACCTTGGTGCGCGGCACCGAGACCTCGACCACCGCAACCACGGACTTGAACGACCTGCCTGGCCGTGAGACGCCGTACCAAGATGGTGATCAGATCAGCATCACTGGTCTCGATTCGGATGGTACGCCGATCAATGCCACCTTCACCTATGGTGCAGGTAACGATGGCACGAGCGTGGATGACTTTGTCGCCTTCCTCGACAACTTGTATGACGATGCCACCGTGTCGATGAACGCGGCCGGTCAGTTGGTCGTCGAGGCCGATACGGCTGGCGAAACCGACCTGATGTTGTCCATCGAAGACGCTTCGGGCAACGCCGGCACCATGGACTGGAATGTCTATGCGGCGCAAACCACGACCGAAGGCACGGGGCCCGACGAAGTGATCGCCTCGATGGAAGTGTACGACCCCGCCGGCGTCGCCCACACCTTGACCGTTACCTTTGAGCGTCAACAAGACGGCAGCTGGAACGCTGTACCAAGTGTGCCGGCGAGCGAGGGCACGGTGTTGTCGGCTCCGATCACGGGCATCACCTTTGATGATGCCGGCAACCCCGTAGGCTTGGGCGGCGTGGACACCGAAGTACTTGTCCAGTTTACTGGACAGACCTTGCCGCAAGCGATGACCCTTGAATTGGGCGCAGGCGGCAGCTTTGGCGGTCTGACGCAGTATGGCGCCGAGGGTGAAGTCGCTGTGCGCACGCAAGACGGCTACGGCGTCGGCAACCTTGCCAACATCTCGGTGGATGGCGATGGTTCGATCGTGGGCTTCTACACCAACGGCCAGTCGCGCGACTTGGGTGCGGTGGGTGTGGCGTTGTTCACGAACCCCGAAGGCTTGCAAGCTGGCGGTGATGGCCTGTACCTGGCCTCGGCCAACAGCGGCGCGCCGATCCTAGGGTCGGGTCTCAGCGGTGCTGCCGGCGAAGTCGTCGGCGGAGCCTTGGAGAACTCGAATGTGGACACGGCCGAGCAGTTCGTGCGCTTGATCGAGGCGCAGCGCGGCTTCCAAGCCAACGCCCGTGTGATCACCGCTCAGGATGAAGTCCTGCGCGAGACAGTGAACTTGGTCTGATTGTCTCCCTAGTAGACGCGCGGTCTGCCCCCGCGCGTCTTCCCAAGCCCTGACGCCGCTGCCCCGGCGTCAGGGCTCCTTCTTTTGGCTACTTCTTCGGGTCGCTCATTTTTTCCGGGTGGAGTGGGAACTTTCTTCCGCACCCCCGCGCGCAGCCGCTGGCAGGGCCGGTCCGAAGGCCCTCCGCGGCCCCGAGAAGGCCTTTCCAGGGGGGTGCGGCACTTGGCCTCGTGTTTGCTTCCAAGGCTGGCGTATGGACAGCGGACTCAACACCAGCGTGGGCGGCCTGACGACGTCGGAGCGTCGCATCGAGGCCATCACCCAGAACTTGGCCAACCTAGGCACGACGGGCTTCAAGCGCTTCCTGCCGGTGACGAACACTACCGGTCAAGGCGCGAAGGCCACGGCGCAGACGAACCTCGTCACCGACTGGTCGCAGGGCGAGCTGCGCCGCACGGGCAACCCGCTCGACCTGGCTTTGGATGGTCAGGGCTTCTTTGAGCTGCAAACGCCCAAAGGTCCGGTCTACACCCGCGCGGGCACCTTCCGCCTCGACGAACAGGGTGTGTTGCAGAACGAAGACGGCTTTGCCGTGTCGTGGGATGGCGGTTCGGGCGCGCTGCAAGCCGTGGGCGCGCCGATCGTCGTCGACCCGCGCGGTGTCGTGCGCCAAGGCGATGCCGAGGTCGGCCGCGTGAAGGTCGTCGACTTTGATGACAAGTCGAGTCTGGTGCGCATCGGCAGCGCGGCATGGGCTGCGCCGCGTGGTCTGCAGACCAAGCCGGCGGATCCGACCGTGCATCAAGGCGCGCTCGAACAAGCCAACACCAACAGCATGGACGAGTTGGTCTCGATGGTGGTCGCGCAGCGCCACTTTGAGAACAGCACCACCGTCATGCGGACCATCGATCAAACCTACAAGCGGCTGAACCAGCCGAAGTGACCGTCAAAGGAGCTTGACACCATGATTCGCGCACTCATGACAGCGGCCTCGGGCATGAAAGCCCAGCAAATGCAGGTCGACACGATCGCCAACAACATCGCCAACGCGAACACCAGCTCGTTCAAGAAGAGCGAGTTGTCGTTCCGCTCGATGCTGTACCAGACCTATCGCGAGCCGGGCGCGATCACCGCGGGCGAGCAACGCGCGCCCACGGGCTTGCAAGTCGGCACCGGCACCGAGGTGTCGGGCTCGTCGAAGATGTTCCAACAAGGCGAGCTCGAGCCGACGGGCGGCCAGTACTCGCTGGCCATCCAGGGCGAAGGCTTCTTCAAGATCACGCTGCCGAACGGCGAGGCGCGCTACACG
>JBILXQ010000465.1:0-2663 GCA_044378375.1 Planctomycetota bacterium | reverse complement strand
GCCATCCTCAGTGCGTGCGGCGAGCAAGCGCACAGCCGTCGCCAAACCTGTCGCCGCGTGCGGCGAAGCGCCAGCCACACACTCGCCCGCGAGGGACAGCACATACCCCGCATGACTGCGCCGAAGAGCAGCGAAGGTGCTGGAGCCTAGAGGCAGCGGCCATTGCACGAGCGCGTCCGCATCCGCTGCTGGTTGCGCCAACCAGCCGCGCGCAGAACTCTGCCAAGCCTGTGTCAGTGCCCGCCCTCGTTCGCTCGCGGCGGTCAGTTCCACAGGCTGCGCCAGTTCGACACGCGCGTCCGCACCCGAAGCCTGAACCAACGCTGCGCGCAAGCGGGCAGCCGCATCCACGGCTTGCAAGTCCCCTGCTGCCAGCGGCGTTTGGCCTGTCAAAGCGGCCAACAACTCCAGCTCGGGCTCGTTGCCCACTGCCACCGCGCGCACCGCTACTTGGCGCTCTTCGGCCAAGGCGCGCAGACTCGGTGCCAAGGCAAGAGCCGCTGCCACATCGGCTGCTTGACCGTCACTGACCACAAGCAAACCATCCTGCGGCTGCACGCGCGTCATCAAAGTGGCGCGCAAGGCCTCCACCAAACGCGTTGCTCCGCGCGGAGGACTCAGCGCCGGCGTATCGGTTGCGGTCCAACGCTGCGCAGGCCCCAGTTCGGCTGCGAATGGGTGCACCCAGACCTCGCTGTCGGCGCCGAGCATGTCAAGCCAACTAGACAAAGCGGCACGCGCCGTTTGCAGCGGCTCGCCAGCCATCGACCCAGACACATCCAACAGCACATGCCAACGCCGACGCGGAGGTTGCGCGCCCAGATGCAAAGCCGCCTCTGGCGCTGCACCGCACGCCGCACTGCTGGGACCGTGGACCAGCACCACGCCGCGGCCTTGCTGCAATGCCTCGCGGCACAAGCGAGCGGCCTGATCGTTGGCACACGACGGATCCCACCTGACGACCACATCCCCGTAGCCATGCAGAGGTGAGGCGCGCAGACGACGCACATGGAGACCTGCTTGCTGTAGCAGCGTCTCGACGGCGGCTACGGCTTGCGCAGCTCCTTGATCATCCGCAGCCGCATCCAACAAATCGACGCGCGGCTCGTTGCCGCAATCCAGCACCAATTCGATCGGCTGAGAGCGACGAACGACGCGCCCTGCTCGCTGCACGCGCGCTTCAACGGCCAGCTCGAGCACTTCGGTGGACATCACGCCTACATCGAGGGCCACCTCCTGCACGCGGTCGTCAGGCGGGCTTGACAGCGTCTCTGACGGTGCTTCGTTCAGCGCCACCTGCGCTAGCACTCGCTCGCCATTGCGCGCCACCAGCAAGACTTGCTCATCTGTTGCCTGTCCGGTTGGCGCACAACCGTAGGCAAGTTTGGCCAACACATGCACACGTGCACCCTTGACTACGCGCGCTGGTGCTTGCACACCGAGCAAGTCCACTACGCATTCGCTGCGCGGCGGGGGCGAAATCAAGCTCCAAGTGACTCCCATGCGCCCCAATTCCGTCGCCGCGGCAATGGTGTCAGCACTCGCTCCACCGCCGTCGCCTACAACCACGATCTTGCGCGGGACCGTGTCCAAACGGCTGGACACCACATGCAGAGCCGCTGCGAGATTCGAAGCCGATTCCCCTTCCTCCTCGACCGCGCGCCGCAACACGGCAGGCAAGTTCGCTCCTGCCACCTGCCGGGCTGTCGTGCCGTACACCACCACCGACCAATCGACACCATCACGTCCAGCCGCCCATTGAGCCTCACGCACAGCGGCCTCTACGTGCGCGACAAAGTCCGCACGGCCTTGCACATGACTGGATGACACATCGAGCAATACCCAATCCGTGCGCGAGCGCAGATCACCCGCATACATCGACAGCAACGCAGCGACGAGACTGAGCGCCGCCGCGGCCAAGCAGAAGGTGCGCGCCCTCATCTTGGCTCGCTCACCGTCGAACAGTGGCGGCGATCCAGCCGCCACCGACTAAACGATCACCCAGATAGAACGCAGCACCTTGCCCGGGAGTCACCGCGACCTCTGGCTCGTCAAAGTACACAGTCGGCGTACCGCGCATGTGCACCGTCGCGGCAGCAGGCTTCGAGCGATAGCGATGCTGGACTTCTACACGCAGCTCGCCGCTCTCGGGCGCGTCGAGTCCAATCCAATTGACAGCATCCAAGGTGCAACTCACCACGCCACATTCTTCGCGCGTGCCCAAGACGACACGCCCTTCGTCAGGATGAATGGACACGACATACAACGGCTCACCACCACCCACGCCTAAGCCGCGTCGTTGTCCGATGGTGTAGTGCTCGGTGCCTTCGTGGCGGCCCAGCACATGTCCGGAGGTGTCGACGATCTCGCCCGGATGACGCTCGACGCCGTGCTCATCGAGGAGCTTGCGGTAGTCGTTTTGCGGCACGAAGCAGATCTCTTGGCTGTCCTTCTTGTCGCTGGTGCGCAGCCCAGCGTCGCGCGCCACCGCGCGTACGGCGCTCTTTTGCATCGCGCCCAACGGCAAATGCGTGCGTGCGAGATCAGCCTCGGCCACCGAGAAGAGCTGGTAGCTCTGGTCCTTGTCCTGATCGACGCCGCGCCGCAGATCCACGCGACCGTTGACCAGCTCCAAACGCGCGTAGTGCCCCGTGGCCACACCT
>JBILXQ010000464.1:0-2669 GCA_044378375.1 Planctomycetota bacterium | reverse complement strand
CATGGGAGCTCGCGCTGGGTGCGGTGCTGTTGGCGTTGTGGATGTACCCACCGTGGAAGTTGTACGAACCTGCACTCGCACTCTGCGGCACACTCGTCGCTGTACGCATGCTGGAAGCGCCTAGCGCGCGGCGCGCGGCTGAACTTGGTGTTTGGGTCGGCCTGACAGCCATCTTTGCACGCAACTTCGGTGCGTATGGTGGCCTAGCGGCACTGGTGGTGTTGGTGGCGTGCGCTTGGCGCGCGGGCTCACTACGAGGCAGCATGCAGCAAGCGGCTGCACTCGTAGCTGGGGTGCTTGTGGGGTATACCCCGGTGCTGGGCGCGGTGCTCTGTGTAGATGGCTTTGCCACGGCCTTCTATGACTCGATCCTGTTCTACCTGCGGCAAGATGCGCTCAACGCGGCACTGCCCGTGCCTTGGCCATGGACAGTTGCGTTCCATGAGCTGAATGCCACACAAGCCGCAAGCGCAGCAGCCACAGGAGCGGGCTTTGTACTGTTGTGGAGTGTGCCTATGGTGGTGCTGGTGTGCTGTGCGCGCATGCGCAGCGTCTACACGACTGTGGCGATCGGGTGCGCTGTGGTAGCCGTGTTCGTTTCGCACCATGCCGCAGTGCGCAGCGACATCTTTCATCTGGCCCAGGTCTTTGGGCCCATCGTGCTCTGCATGACAGCCGCGGTCATGGCTCTGCAACGCGTTTGGCTGTCAGTCTGCATGTGGCTGGTGATCACCGGCCTGACAGTCTTTGCTGTAGGCGTACGGCAACCAGCATGGCGTCATGGCGATGGCGAGTCGCTCACCTCGATCGCGGTGCGTAACGAAACGCTGCTCTTGCCGGAGGCGGAAGCGCGCTCGTTGCTGACACTCCAGACCCTCCTTGAGCGTCATATCCCAAACAACGCGGCAGTGTGGATTGGCCCGCGTTTTCTGGGGTTGTATTGCGTGCTCGACCGACGAGCGCCCACATGGGAAATCTATCCCGCCTTCCGAGGCAGCCCAGCGGATCAAGAGCGGATGCTGGCTGAGTTGGCGCATGTGGATTGGATCCTGCACGACGCGCGTCCCATTGGTCGTGATGAGAGCATGGTGCTGGAACGCTCTCATCCTCTCGTGTGGCAAGAGCTGCAGCGCAACTTTGAGCCCGTAGGCGTTCAAGGTCTGCCAGCGACGCTGCTGTTCTTGCGACGCAAGCACTGATGCAGCACCAAAGCCAACGCAGCACTCCCGGCAAGCAACGGTGCAAGCCAACCGAAACGCGCGTAGGGCTCAAAGCGCAGTTCGATGCCGGTAGAGCCTGCGGGCACGCGGAAGCTCAAGTACATGTTGTCGTACCGCGTGGGTGCTACATCGAGCACTCCACTCGCGGTGCTCACACGCGCACGCCAGTGCGGGTGGTACTGACGCGCTGCGAAGAACGCGGCCTCGTTGGCTAGAGGCGACCATGACCACGCGTCTTGTTCGAGACTTGCGTTGACAGGGCGGGGCGCGTTCGAAGTGCCCTCCTCGATGAGTCCTGCACGCCAAATGGGAAGCTTGGCGCGCCACAAAGAGAACTCCCCCAACGGACGCACCAAGCTGTAGTGTTCCGCGGGCAAAGGCTGGTTTGACAAGAGCAGTGCCACGCCTGCGCGTGCCAAGGCTTGCGGTTCCAAGAGCTCGGGCTTGTCGAAATGCCGGAACCACCGACCAGCCGTCTGGGCGCCTGCTGCGGACAAACGCGCGCACCATGCTTGGTACTCACGCGACGACAACGAGTCGTAGCTGTGCACGCTGTGCAAGCCGAGGGCTGTCTCTTGGTTGGCGGGCAGCAAGCGCACATCACGGTGACTGACTAGCGCGTAGCGCTCCTCTGGCTGTAGCTCGGCGCGCAGCGTCTCGACCAAGGGCGAAGTCTGCGCCAAAGCCTGCAACGGCTGTGTCAAGAGTAGTGGACGGGCAGTGAGCACGGTCAAGAGGACCGTCAAACCAGCTAGCCCCATTACCACGGACCGCGGCCACGAACGCAGGCTCATGGAATGCACAGCCCACGCAGCCGCCACAGCCAACGGGATCACCGTCACAGCTGCAGGCGTGAAGCGTGACAGCGTAAACGCATCCAGCGACAGCAAGGGACGGTACAACGCCGGGAACCATGTGAGCAGTAACAAGAGCAGCACGAACCACGCCCAGCGCCGCCCTTGAGGAAGCGCAAAGCTCCACAGCCACAAGGCCATGCCGCACAAGCCAAAGGCCACACCTTGAAAGCGTGGGCCTTCGGCCAAGCGCGGATCCAACAGTTGCAGTAGCTGCTGCCCCAGATCCTTGAGCGAGCCCAAAGGCTGCAAAGCATCGAGGAAGAAGCTCGTTTCCAACTGTGCACGATCCGCACGCGCGGCCGCTGTAGCAGTATCCAGCAACACCGGTGCTGCAAGCAGCACACCCACAGCTGCACAACCAAACCACGCGCAGACCAAACGCCAAGGAACGGGCCTACGCAAGATCTGCGGTGCGATCGCGACCCACACCACCACGAGATGCCAGACCACTTGCTGTGGGTAGCCAGAGAGCAACAAGAGCCACACGCACACGCTCAGGCACCACCAAGCCCAGGCGCTTGGCTGCGTGACGGTGCGTTGCAGCAACCACAACACTCCCAAGGTCCAACAGATCGTGGATGCGAACAACTGC
>JBILXQ010000064.1:0-9279 GCA_044378375.1 Planctomycetota bacterium | reverse complement strand
ATGGTTACGGCCGGCATCTACCTCGTCGTGCGCTTGAACCCGGTATTCGCGTCCAGCCCCGAGCTGCTGCAGATCATCGGTGTCGTCGGTGTGCTCACCGCCTTCATCGCCGGTTCCACCGCACTGGTGCAGCGTGACATCAAGAAGGTTTTGGCCTACTCGACCGTCTCGCAGCTCGGCTACATGTTCGTGGGCCTCGCCTCGGGCGCGTGGGCAGCGGCCGTATTCCATCTCGTGACGCACGCCTTCTTCAAGGCGCTCTTGTTCCTCGGTGCCGGCTCGGTGATCCACGGCATGCATGAAGAGCAAGACATGCACAAGATGGGCGGCTTGAAGAAGCACATGCCGGCGACCTTCGTCACCTTCATGTGCGGCGCCGCTGCCTTGTCCGGTCTGCCGTTGCTCTCGGGCTTCTTCTCGAAGGACGAGATTCTCGCGCACACCTTCGCCCAAGGCGGCTTGTACATGGGCATCTGGGTGCTCGGTGTGGCGACCGCCGCCCTGACGGCGTTCTACACCTGGCGCATGGTGGCCTTGACCTTCTATGGCAAGGAGCGCTTCGACGCGCACAAGGTGCACCCGCACGAATCGCCGATCATCATGACGCTGCCCTTGATGGTGCTGGCGATCTTGTCGGTGTTCGGCGGCGTGTTGGGCCTGCCGCCCGTGTTCCATGTCGCGCACAACCTCAAGGAATGGTTGGCGCCGGTAACGGCGGCTGGCGATGCGATCCTCGCCCAGCGTGGAGCGCACGAAGTGTCGCACGCCGTCGAGTGGGCCTTGCTCGGCTTGGGCTCGGTGATCGCGATCGTGTTCGCGACCATGGGCTTCAAGAAGCATGTGCTCGGTACACAGGCCGATGAAGCCTTTGCCACCAAGCGCAGTGGTCTGCACGCCTTCCTCACCGATGCGTGGACCATCGATACCAAGTACACGCACTGGATCGTGCAACCGGTCAAGTTGCTGGCCTTCGTGATCGCAGTGGTGTTCGACCAGTTCGCCATCGACGGCCTCGTCAATGGCGTGGCCTCGTTCGCGCGCGGCCTCGGCGAGCGCACGCGTCGCATGGCGAATGGACGCATCGCGTCGTACGGCTTGTGGATGGGCGCGGTCGCGGCCGTGCTGGTCCTCGTCCTCATCTGGAACCGCTGACGGAAGAGTGACCACATGGACTCGTTGCTGACATTGACCACTCTGGTTGTGCTGCCGCTCGTCGGCGCCCTGCTCGTTGCGCTGACCCCCAAGGCTGCGACGCAACTGCAGCGCTTGATCACGCTCCTGACGACAGTCGTCGTGGGAGTGATCGGCGTGCTGCTCTACCTCGACTTCGACGGCACGTCTGCCGCTGCGCAATTCACGCAAACGACGCCGTGGTTCACGCTGCCTGGCGGCATCGCCGTGCACTGGCGTTTGGGACTCGACGGCCTCTCGGTGCTGATGGTCGGACTGACGGCCGTGCTCGGCCCGATTGTCGTGCTGTCCACTTGGGGCCACATCGAGCACCGCGTGAAGGAGTTCATGATCTGGCTGCTCGTCATGCAGACGGGCATGCTCGGCGTGTTCCTTTCGCTGGACCTCGTGCTGTTCTATGTGTTCTGGGAGACGAGCCTCGTCCCGCTGTACTTCATGCTGGGCATCTGGGGCGGTGAGCGTCGCTTGTACGCGACGATCAAGTTCTTCCTGTACACGCTGGCCGGCAGCCTCGTGATGCTGATCGCCGTCATCTGGCTGATTCAGCAAGCCGGCTCGACCGACCTGACCTACCTTGTCAATTATGGTGGACAGCTGCCGGTCGATCAGCAGCTGTGGCTCTTCAGCGCCTTCGCCTTGGCGTTCTCGATCAAGGTGCCGCTGATGCCCTTCCACACGTGGTTGCCGGATGCGCACACCGAAGCTCCTACCTCGGGCTCGGTCATCTTGGCCGGTGTGCTGTTGAAGATGGGCACCTATGGCTTGCTGCGCTTCTGCATCGCCATGTTCCCGGGAGCGGCGCTCGTCGCATCCCCGTGGATGATGGCGCTCGGCACGCTCGGCATCGTCTACGGCGCGTTCCTGGCTATGGCACAAACCGACATCAAGCGCCTCGTCGCTTGCTCGTCGGTGAGCCACCTCGGCTATGTGGTCTTGGGTCTCTTCGCCCTGACCGAAGCCGGCGTGCGTGGTGGCGTACTGCAGATGGTGAACCACGGCTTGTCGACCGGCTTGTTGTTCTTGCTGGTCGGCATGATCTACGAGCGCCGTCACACGCGCGCCTTGGATCAGTACGGTGGCATCGCCTCCGTCATGCCGCTGTACGCGATCTTCTTCGTGTTCGCCGTGTTGTCGAGCGTGGCCCTGCCCGGCCTCAACGGCTTCGTGGGCGAGTACCTCATCCTGCTCGGCACCTTCCAAGCCTCTTCGACCATGGCGGCCATCGCCGTGACCGGTGTGATCTTCGGCGCGGTGTACCTCTTGGTCGCCACGCGCAAGATGCTGTTCGGACCGGTGACCAACGCCGCCAACAAGCACCTGCCGGACCTCAACGCGCGCGAAATCAGCTTGATGCTGCCCGTGGTCGTGTTGTGCGTATGGATCGGTGTGCAACCGAACTGGTTCATGGACCGCATGTCCGGTTCTCTTGACGACCTGCAAACGCGCTTGACGCGCGCTCGCAGCGAAGCCAAGAGCGCCATGGCGGAACCCGCTACCCTCCCGGCCTTCCTCGCCCCGCAGGAGACCGCCCGATGAACGTCGAGATGATGAAGCAAGTGCTGAACGCCGAAGCTCTTTCGGCCGCAGCACCGTTCCTCGCCCTAACTGTGGGCATCCTGTTGCTCCTGTTGGTCGAGATCCTGCCGGGTACTGCGACCTTGCGGCCGCTGGTGTTCTTGGGCACCTTGGCCGCAGCCTTTGGCTACGCGTGGCAACAGGCCAACGGTCCCGAGTTGCGCGTGTTCGCCGAAACCTATGTGGCGAACTCCACCACCGGCTGGTGGGCCATCCTGTTCATCATCGCGACGCTGGTGGCGTGGCTCTTCGCACGCAAGTTCTACCGCGAAGAAGCGCGCTTTGAAGGCGAGCACGATGTGCTCTTGCTGTCGGCCGCCGCAGGCATGGTGCTGATGGCCGGCTCGCGTGACTTGCTCGTGTTCTTCGTAGGCCTCGAGCTGTTGTCCGTGCCTCTCTACACCCTCTCTGGCTTCCAGCGCGCCAAGCGCACCTCGATCGAAGCCGGACTCAAGTACTTCGTGCTCGGCGCCTTCGCCGCAGCGATGTACTTGTTTGGTGCGGCACTCGTGTACGCGGGCACAGGCACCTTGACGCTGTCGAGCATGGACGCGGCCGATCTCTCCAAGTCCATCACCATCGCCGGTGGTGCGCTGATCGCCGCGAGCTTGTTCTTCAAGATCAGCGTGTTCCCCTTCCACCTGTGGGTGCCGGATGTCTACCAAGGCGCACCCGCGCCGGTGACGACCTTCATGGCCACGGGCACCAAGGCAGCGGCCTTCGCCTTCTTGTTGCCGATGGCTGTGTTGCTGCCGAGTGATGCAGCGGTCCTCTTGGCCGCGATCGCCGTGGCCACGATGGCGCTCGGTAACTTGGGTGCGCTGGTGCAGACCGACCTCAAGCGTCTGCTCGCGTACTCGGGCATCTCGCACGCGGGCACGATGTTGCTCGCCGTCGCGGCCCAGGTCTCGGGCGGCGCCAGCGCGGCATCCGTCTCGAACGCGATCCTGTACTACATGGCGGCCTACGTGTTCACAGCGGGCGGAGCCTTCGGCCTCGTCACCGCGATGGAAAGCCGCACTGGCGCACCGGTCACCATCGAGTCGCTCAAGGGTCTCGCTCAACGCCAACCGCTGTGGGCCGCGACCTTCGCCCTCTTTGCCCTCTCGCTCGGCGGCATCCCCGCCACGGGCGGCTTCCTGGGCAAGTACCTCGTCTTCTCGACCGCGGTGCAAGCCGACATGATCGGTTGGGCCATCGCAGGTGTGCTGATGTCGGTCGTGGCGCTGGGCTACTACTTGCGCTTGATCGTCGCCATGTACATGCAAGAGGCCGCGAAGGACGCCACGCACGGTGAAGGCAGCCGCCCGTGGGCCAACGCCATGGCGGTGGTGTGTGCGGTTGGTGTGCTGGTGCTAGGCGTGCTGCCCGGCTGGTTCATGGAGCACATGAAGTAACGCGCGCCACACGCACCACACAGCTCTGTCAAATGACGCGGCCCGCTGAACTTCAGCGGGCCGCGTTGCGTTCTTAGCTACGCTCGGCGCTCAGCGCGCGTACTTGAGCGACAGCACTTCGATCACCTTCTGCGCAGTGCCCGCATCAATGCCAAGCACCTGCTGCAACTGCTCGAGCAGCGCGTCTTCCTTCTCATCCACATCGCCCGAGCTCAACGCGATGTCCGCGCACAGCACGAAGCACTTGGTCTTCAAAGCCGGTGTCGACAGCTCGTGCAACATGCTGCACGCTTCGCCGATCGTCTTGTGACGACGAATCGCCTTGATGGCGTCTTCGGCCACACGATTGAAGTCCTTGCCTTTGAACTCAGGCAGTGTCGAAGCGAAGGCCGACACCGTCATGACTTCACCAGCATCCAGCGCACCATCGGCACCGGCCATCATCAGCATCGCTGCTGTCAACAACACATCATCGGTCGGCTTGCGCGCGGGCGCGACCATGCCCGTGATCTTCGAGAGTAGGCCCATAGTGGGCGCGACTCTACCGTTTAGCTGGGGTCGAACTCGACAGCCCAACCAAAGTGATCGTCGCGCATGCGTTGACCGCGCACCAAGCGACCTTCCACCGTGCGCGTCTCGCCGTTCTGCACGATCTCCAAGCGCACACGCAACGCCTCGTCCGTGAAGAACAAGATCCCCGAGTGCGACACATTGTCCGCCGCACCGGTCAAGTTGGTCGTCTCCACCGACATGTGGACCACACCGCGCGTGCGGCGGCGCTCATTGCGCCGACGATCGTCTGTGGAAGTGCCTTGGTCGTCGTGTTCGGGTTGCTCGTGATAGGTCATGGCGCGCGCTAGATCAGGTTCTGGAGGCCGGATGCACACCGGCCTAGAACTGCTTTCGACCCCGTCGCTCGGCGAACTGAACAGGCAGCGGCGAATGGGTCCGCATCCGGACCCAGATCAGGGATCCAGGTTGTCCTTGAGCCACTCCATCTCGGCCACCAAGCGCTCGACCTCGTCCTGACGCAGGCCGCCATCCTTGGGATTCAGGCCTTTGCCGGACTCCAGACGGCGCTCAAGCATGTTCAAAGCCGCCCGACGGCCTTGGCCGTCCGTGTCGCGGTACTTGTCCGCAATGCTCGGATCGCGCGTCAGCTCGCTGGGCTCGCCCTTGGGCCCTTCGGTAACCCCTTCCTCGGCAGGACTTTGCGTCGAGGATTCGGGCGCACCCAGATCCACGCTGGTCCGGGAACCTGCTGTGGCCGAGCCGGCGTCCTCCGGCCCGCGTCCTGCAGGCACCGCCCCCAACTCGGCCGTCGCGGCCCGGCTGCCCTCAGAGGCAGGTGCCGACCCGGAAACGGCTTCCGGCCCCCCTTGGGAGGAGCGCCAAACGAGCACGGCTAGGCCTGCAGCGGCCAACAAGAGCAAGATGTGGGTCAGTTTCATGGTCAGATACAAGTGGTAGATGAAGATCGGATTCATTTCTTCCTCCCTTGTGAAAAATCTGCTTTAGGCTTCTCATGGACTGTGTCTAGGCGGGCACTGCATTGGGACTTCCTGAGTTCCTTAGCCGTCTCGCTTCCACAATCCCCCCACGCAAGACCAAACAACATCCACGCATGTTGGACGCTTTCCCGTCTGACTGCGCTGCTATCCCTCCCTCAACAGGACAACTCATGGCCTCCCTCAACACCTCGACTCGTGCGATCTGGCAGCGCGCATTCGCTGCCAGTTCGCTCGCGCTGGGTCTCGCTGCTACAGCGAGTGCCCAGGGCTCGGACTCTTGCGCAACGCCGCAAACCATCGCGGGCTCCGGCTCCTATGCGTACAACGGCACCCTCGCTGCATCGGGCGCGGACATTGTGCAATGTGCAACCACCACAGGTGATGTGTGGTTCGCATGGACCGCACCCACCACCTACTCGGTGACGATCGCGACCTGCGGCAGCGTCGGTGACACGGTGCTCTCCGTGTACGCCGCCAGCAGCTGTCCTGCCGGTGCAGCCATCGCGTGCAGCGATGATGCGTGCGCCACGCAGTCGAGCGTGAACTTCCTCGCGACCGCTGGCACGACCTATGTGATTCAGGTCGCCGCGTACAGCAGCAGCAGCACCGGCCCGGGCCTGTCCGGCAACTTGACGATCAGCGCGCCGCCGGCCTCCGGCCCGCAGTTCAAGTTGTTGAGCACGGTGGACCTGAACTCCACCTCGCTCGCCACGAACCCTGAGTTCATCGGTAGCAACCCCTCCGCCATCGCATGGGAGAATGGCGACCTGATCGTGGCCGGCTTCAACGGCGGCTCGACTGCGGCCTCCGTAGGTTTGGTGCGCGTGTCCAATGTGCTTGGCACCCCGAGCTTTGGCGCACCGTTCGGTGTGATCGCCTCGACGCCGGCTTCGCGCGGTTATTCGGGCATTTCCGCCCAAGGTGGCAAGATTGCCGCCGCGCATGACTTCGGCTCCAACCAATTGAGCGCTTGGCGCCTCTACAACAACGACGGCACGCTCGCGTGGTCAAGCACTGAGAGCTCTCGCGGCATGGCGGGCATCGACTTTGACCCGGGCTTTGGCGGTGTGGACGCTGGTGTGGCGTACCTCGTGCAGGGCAGCGGCCGCAAGCGCTTGGTCGACACCCTCACCGGTGGACTGACCTACACCAGCGCCACCGGTGCCATCATCAACTTTGCTGTGTCGTCGACCACCGGTTGGCGCGACATGGTGTTCGATCCGGCTACGGGCGACCTCTACACCCGCAACAACAACGACGTGGGCAAGCACGTCCGCAGCGGTGGCAACGCGTTCAGCTCAAACGCGCGCATTGTGGATGTGACCGATGCTTCGACCATCGCTGGTCAGAACATCGAGTTCCTCGACATGAACAACGGTAACTACCTGATCTACAACGATCGGGGTTCCACAGCCGCCGGCCAGACCTTCGCCAGCAAGGTGAAGCTCATCTCGACCACGGGTGGAACCGTGGCGGCCGTGTTCGGCCCGCAGCCCTGCTTCGCGCCGGCTAACTCGACCGGTTACTACGACTTCGCGTGGGACTCGGTCAACGACCGCCTCGCGGTCCTCGACTTCGGCAACCGCAAGGCCTACGTGTTTGAGGCCTGCTACGGCGACGCCGACTTCGACGGCATTGCCGACTGCCTCGATGTTGCACCGTGCAACGACACCTGCTTGACGGCGGCCGCCTTGCCGCTCGGAGCAGCTGGTCTGGCCGGCGACAACACGCTGGCGACGACGGACTCGGCCGACAACAACTGCGGTCCGATCAGCCGCGACCTCTGGTACTCGGTCACCACCGCGAACCCCGGTTCGCTCGTGATCGACACCGTGGGTTCGACGCTGGACACCGTGTTGGAGGTCTACAGCTCGTGCGGCGGAACGCTGCTGGGCTGCAACGACGACATCGGCGGCGGCGTGTTCCAGTCCTCGGTGCCCTTGACCAACTTGGCGGCCGGCACCTACTTGGTGCGCGTCGGCGGTTGGAACGGCACGACGGGCACCTACACGGTGCGCGCCCAGTTCAACCTCGCGGGCGACGCCTGCGGCACGGCGATCGCCACAGCGATCCCGTCGGTCACGAACGGCACCACCATCGGTGCGACGGCCGACACCGGCCTACCGGCCATCGTTGGTCCGGGCAACCAAGAAGGTGGCTCGAACTTCAGCGTGACGGCTCCTGGCGTGTGGCACCTGGTCAACTCGCCGGTGACCCAGACCGTGTATGTCGACACCTTCGCGACCACGGGCACATTTGACTCCAAGTTGCACGTGTACACGGGTAGCTGCGGCAACTTCACGGGCGTGACCTGCAACGACGACGCAGCTGGCAGCGCCGGCGGCTTCCGTTCCAAGGTGGCGTTCGTGGCCAACGCTGGTCAGGACTACTACGTCCTCGTCAGCGCCTTTGGCACGGGTACGGGCAACTATGTGTTGACCGTTTCGGGTGCGGCTACGCCGGCCAACGACTTGTGCGCCAACGCGACGGTGCTCGCTTCGGCGACGGGCTCGGTTTCCGGTACGAACGCGGGTGCCACCTCTGAGGTCTACACCTTGACCTCGCCGGGCCTCGCTTCGTGTGCAACGGCCTACAGCTACTGGGATACCTGGTACAGCTTCACGGCCCCGGCCGGCTGCAACGTCAGCTACACCTTCGCGACCTGCGGTTCGTTCGACACGATCGTGTCGGTCTACTCGGCTTGCCCGAGCGGCACGGTTTCGAACCAAGTGACCGGCGCCTGCAACAACGACGGCGCGGTCGGCTGCGCACCGGGTTCCTCGGTGACGGTCGCCTTGACGGGTGGTTCGACGTACCTGATCCGCGTGGCGACGGCGGGCGCGCAAAACCTGCAAGCAGGTGGCGGCCAGGCCTACACGCTGACGTGGTCGGCTCCGGACACGGACAATGACGGCACCATCGATTGCCTCGACGGCTGCCCGAACGATCCGTTGAAGACGGCGCCTGGTATCTGTGGTTGCGGCGTGGCCGATACGGACACGGACAACGACGGTACGGCTGATTGCAACGACGGTTGCCCGAACGATCCGCTGAAGACGGCGCCGGGTATCTGTGGTTGCGGCGTGGCCGACACCGACACCGACCTCGACGGTACGGCGGATTGCAATGACGGCTGCCCGAACGATCCGTTGAAGACGGCGCCGGGTGCCTGTGGTTGCGGTGTGGCTGACACCGACACGGACGGCGATGGTACGCCTAACTGCAATGACCAGTGCCCGAATGATCCGACGCTGATCACCAGCCCGGATACGGACGGCGACCTGACGCTCGATTGCAACGATGGTTGCCCGAACGATCCGCTGAAGACCGCCCCCGGCCAGTGTGGCTGTGGTGTGGCTGATACGGACACGGACGGTGACGGTACGGCCGACTGCAACGATGGTTGCCCGAACGATCCGTTGAAGACGGCGCCGGGTATCTGTGGCTGCGGCATCGCCGACACGGACACGGACAACGATGGTACGGCGGACTGCAACGACGGCTGCCCGAACAACCCGACGCTGACGGCGCCGGGCGCGTGCGGCTGTGACACGGTCACGGACGTCAACAACAACGGCACGCCTGACTGCAACGAGTCGATCGTG
>JBILXQ010000462.1:0-2677 GCA_044378375.1 Planctomycetota bacterium | reverse complement strand
ATGCGGCCATCGCTCGTGGTTTGCGTAGCAGCGTTCAGGAGTGCTGCCTCGGGGCCCATCGCTTCAGGTCCCATCATCGGCGCTTGTTGCGCCAATGCGGGTAGCGCCAACATGGCGATGACAAACAAGAGCTTCAGCAAGCGGTCCATCACGCGACACCGTCCTTCGCAACATTGCTTTGATCGCCGTTGCGCAAGCGCGCAAACAACTTGCTGAACGACGCGGCCTCTACAGGCGTCGTCGTCGGTGTGCTTGCTGGGCGGACAACCGGGTCCAACTCGGCGATGAGCGCGATCTCCTTCTCACCCAGGCCCAAGGCGAAGGTGCGGTCGTAGCAACGCACGACGGCGAGGCGTTGCTTGCCGCCCAACGGCATCAGGTCCATCACCTGCAGCGAGCGCTTCTCGGCGCGTTGGCGCACCGCGCCGGCGACGAGCTTCTTCATCCCCCATCCCAGCGCCCCGAGGGCGACGAGGAGCAGGACGCACACAAGGAGGTAGCGCGTGAGATCGGGCCCTTGGGCACCTTGGCGCGTGCTCTGGGCGAGCAAGGCCGGGGCGAGGAGGGCGAGGGTGGCGAGGGTGGGCATGGCGGTGGTGTCCACGCGTCCGTGGACCACAGCCCCAAAGCAAGCGCAGTGCCAACTCCCCCAACCCGCTTGGCGGGGTCAAGAACGGGGATTCCCCATCGGTCGACCGCCGCGCATGTGTTGCCAAAAGCAACACATGGTGTATTTAGCAACACCTGCTACCGCAGCCGCCGGAAGCCCCGTGCTGCGCCTACTATATATCGTCACGCTACTGCCGATGGACGAGCTGCTCGCCGAGACTTTTGACCGAATCGTGAACCGGGGCTTCGATCCCCGAAACTCGTCTTTCCCCGATCGCGTAGTCGTCCTTGTGGTCAGCGCACAGGGCATTATCGACAACGGCGGCTTCGCTTACTTTCACAGCTTGCCCTTCGATCCGCCGGCCGATCCCGAGGACTTCGAACGGGTCTACACCGAGATCGGCGCTGACGAGTGCTCCGCCGCCTTTCGCGAGGCGCTGACCAGGCACCGCGCGCAGGCTGCGGATGCCAACTACGACGACCTGGACTTGATCCTGAACGGTGCAAGCGAGGAGATCTACGCGCGTTTGACGGGCTGGATCCTCGAGCACGAAGCGGAGCTGCGGTGAAGCACGCAGCCTTGAGCGCAAGCATCTTGGTCGCGTGCGCAGTCAGCTGCAGCGAACCAACTCCATCCATGCCCAGCGCGAAAGGTGTGGAGACGCCCGCGCCTCCGCGCACAGCTCCCGCTCAACCAGCGACGAGCGCCACAGCTTGGCGAAGCAACGATGGTGTCCTCAGCAGCGAGCTCCCCAAGCGCTGGACCATCGCCAGTGCAGAGCCCGGCCGTGTGCTTGTGAACCCCGGCCTCAAAGAGAGCGACACTCTCGATTGCTTGCTCGTGATCGTGTGGGGCGAACTCGAGCCTTCGCAACACCAGCTCGATGCCGTCAGCATCATGCAGCAACAAGAGACTGCTCTGCGCAACGAGCTGCGCGGGCAACAAGTGCTGTTGCAGGCACCGCGCGAACGACCGACTCCGGTTGCGGTAGGCACGCAGATGGGCGCTGAGCTGATGTTCGAAGGCACCGCAGCGGGCAACGCGGTGCACACATGGGTCGGCACCACACTGCATGCCGGCTGGCATGCCACGGTTGTCGCGGTGATGGTGCAAGGCCAAGAAGGTCGCTTCTTGCCGCAGGTACGGCAGATGTTGACCTCCATGCGCATCCAAGCACCCCAACGTGATGCGCAGCTCGAAGCGTTGTTGCTGAACCGCGAGTACCAAGGCTCCACTTCCTTTGGCAGCGGTGGTGCAATCCATGTGACCTACCGCTTTGAAGCCCAAGGTGTGGTGGTGCGGACCTCGTTGGTGTCCGGTTCGTTTGGCATCGATGGGGCCATGGGAGGTGAAACGAAGCGCCGCGGCACATGGACATCTCAAGCTGACTCGCTGACGCTGCGCTTTGACGATGGCCCTGAACAAGCACGCGTGCAACGACGCGGCGCGCGCGTGGACGCGCTCCACATTGGTGCCAACCGCTATACACCGCGCTAACGACCGGCGCACGACACCGTATGCTCACTACACCTCATGATGACTAAGTACCTTGCCTCACTCGCCTTGCTTGTCGCGGTCGTTGCCGCAGCGTGCAGCACACAACCTGGTGCGCCTACCTCGGCCCCAGCGCCCGACCAAACACCTTCGAGTCAGCCCACCATGGCCAAGTCCTACAACACACTCACCCAAGCCGAAGCACGCGTCATCCTCAAGAAGGGCACGGAGTATCCGGGCACAGGCGAGTACACCAACAACAAGGACCAAGGCACCTACATCTGCCGCCAGTGCAACTTGCCGCTCTATCGTTCGGACGACAAGTTTGATTCACGCTGCGGCTGGCCCTCGTTTGACGACGAGCTGCCCGGCGCAGTGCGGCGCGAGACCGATGCGGATGGCGAGCGCACCGAGATCCTGTGCATGAACTGCGACGGGCACCTTGGGCATGTCTTCTTGGGTGAACGCTTCACCAAGAAGAACACGCGTCATTGCGTGAACTCGATCTCGATGGTGTTCGTGCCAGCGGGACAAGCGATCCCGCCGACGATCAAGCTCGAGAACTGATCAGCC
>JBILXQ010000461.1:0-2682 GCA_044378375.1 Planctomycetota bacterium | reverse complement strand
CCCAAACCACGCCGAGCGCGCAGATTGCCGGCCACGCGCGCATCTTGGTGGTCGATGATGATCCGCACGCGCGTGAGCTGGTGCGCCGCAACTTGACGCGTGAAGGCTTTGAGGTGCTCGAAGCCGCCGACGGTGCCTCCGGTATCGCGCGCGCCAAAGAGCTCAAGCCCGATCTCATCCTGTTGGATGTGATGATGCCGGGACGGGACGGCTGGTCCACGTTGGCGGCGCTCAAGGCCGATCCCGACTTGGCGCACACGCCGGTGATCATGTCGACGATGCTGGAGAACCGCGAGTTGAGCTTCGCGATGGGTGCCGCCGACTACATGCGCAAGCCTGTTGATTGGAGCCGCCTCGAAGCGATGATTCGGCGCCACTCACCGGCCGAGACACGACCGGTGCTGGTTGTGGAAGACGATCCGGCCAGCCGCGAGATGCTCGTGCGGCTTGTCCAAAAGGCTGGACACACAGCCATCGAAGCGCAAGATGGCCGTGAAGCACTCGACATCTTGGCCAAGCAACGGCCGCAGCTGGTGCTTCTCGACCTGATGATGCCGCATGTGGATGGCTTTGACTTTGTCGAACGTCTGCGCTCCAGCGAATTGGGTTCAGGCATCCCTGTGCTGGTGGTCACCGCCAAATCCCTAACCCCTGACGACCTCGAACGACTGACAGGCAAAGTTGACGACGTCCTCCGCAAGGGCGCGTTCCGTGCCGACGAACTGGTGTCACGAATTCGTACGCTCGTGAACCCTGTCAAGTAGTTCAGTCCAGTAAGCTAAACATCATGGCCAAGATCCTGCTTGTGGAAGACAACGAGATGAACCGCGACATGTTGTCGCGACGGCTGCTGCGCCGCGGCTACGAAGTGTCCTTGGCGGTTGATGGCGCCGAAGGTGTCGCCATGGCCGAGAGCGCGCAGCCCGCGGTGATCTTGATGGACATGGATCTGCCCATCATCGATGGCTGGGAAGCGACGCGCCGCATCAAAGCCACCGCTCACGGCGCACGCATGGCCATCATTGGCTTGACCGCTCACGCCATGTCCGGTGATCGCGAGAAGTGCATGGCCGCCGGTTGCGATGACTACGACACCAAGCCGGTCGACTTCGCACGCTTGACCGAGAAGATCGCCGCGCAGTTGGCGCGCATGGGTGTGCCGGCGCCGGAAGGCAAGAGCTGATGGGCGCGCCGCACGAAGGTGATCCCTTAGCGCAGTTGCGCCACGACTTGCGCACACCGCTGAACCAGATCATCGGCTACAGCGAGATGTTGCTCGAAGACTCGGAGGCAGCCAGCGAGCAAGCGGGCGACCTGCAGCGCATCCTGCTGGCTGCGCGCACGATGCTCGAGTCCGTCAACACGCGCTTGCAGCCAGGCGGCGCTGCGGCCACAGCCTTTCAGGCGCCGGGAACCACAGAGTTGCCACTGCCCGAGGCGGAGGAAACCAGCACAACGCAAGCGGCACGCGGAGCGGGTGCGCGACTCTTGGTCGTCGACGACAAAGACTCCAACCGCGACATGTTGGCGCGACGCCTCGAGCGGGATGGCTATCGCGTCGACACAGCCGTACATGGCTTGGATGCACTCGCGAAGCTAGCTGACACGCAGTACGACCTCGTGTTGCTGGACATCATGATGCCCGAGCTCGACGGCTACGGCGTCTTGCTGCGCATGAAGGCCGATGAGTCCTTGCGCCATGTGCCGGTCATCATGGTGTCTGCTCTCGATGAGCTGTCCAGCGTGGTGCGTTGCATTGAGGCCGGCGCCGAGGACTACTTGCCCAAGCCCTTCAACCCCACACTGCTGCGCGCGCGCGTTGGTGCTTCGCTCGAGAAGAAGCAACTGCGCGATCAAGAGCAGCGCACGTACGCGGCGTTGGTCGCCAGCCAAGAAGCCTTGGCCGCCGAATTGCGCGAGGCCGCAGCGTATGTTGCGTCGCTCTTGCCGCAACGCCTGCACGAAGGCCCGGTGCGCATCGATTGGACCTACACGCCCTCGACATCGTTGGGCGGCGATGCGTTCGGCTACCACTGGCTCGATACGCGGCACATGGCCGTGTACTTGTTGGATGTGTGCGGGCACGGTGTGGGCGCCGCGCTGTTGTCGGCCTCGGCGATGAATGTCATTCGCTCGCAGACTTTGCCAGACACGGACTTTCATTCGCCCGAGTCGGTGTTGGCTGCGTTGAATCGCGCCTTCCAGATGGAGTCACAGAACGAGATGTACTTCACCATCTGGTATGGTGTTTTTGACGCGCACGAATGTGTGCTGCGCCACGCCAGCGGCGGTCATCATGGCGCCGTGTTGGTGACGCCTGAGGGCCAGCACCATGAAGTCCTCTCGGCCGGCCCCATCATCGGCATGGTGCCCGACATGGAGTTCGATGCGCAGCACACGCACATCGCGCCTGGCTCGTTGCTGCACATCTTCAGCGACGGCATCTATGAGGTGGAGCTCGGTGGCCGCCGCATGGAGTACGACGAGTTCGCCGCGGTCGTGGCGCGCGTCGCCGGCGCTGGGGGTGGCCCGCAGCAGATCCACGCGGCTATGCAAGAGATCCAAGGGCGCCTCGAGTTCGAGGACGATGTGTCCCTGTTGCAGTTGCGGTTCTAGTCTGCTTGCGGACCTAGATTTCGGCTGTAAGCACCCATTTGACAAATATTTATAGCGGAATAACTG
>JBILXQ010000460.1:0-2702 GCA_044378375.1 Planctomycetota bacterium | reverse complement strand
ACACCTGTACTTCTCCCTGCAATAGGACTGCTCGACTAGGACCGATCGCATGAACCGTACTCTGCATCCCGTTTGGCTCTTGGCTTTCGCGGCCGGGGCTAGCTCCTGCACTTCCACACACCAGGGCGCCACGCAAGCCGAGGTGGCCAGCGCAGGCACCAACGGCAAGTGCCCCATGTCCGATGCGGCGGCGCCCGTGGATGCCAGCTATCGCCAGACGCCGACGGGTGTCATGACGAACAGCGATTGGTGGCCGAATCAGCTCGACCTGAGCGTGCTGCACCAGAACGCACCGGCGGGCAATCCGTTGGGCGCTTCGTTCAACTACGCCGAGGAGTTCCAGAAGCTCGACTTGGCGGCGGTGAAGAAGGACCTGGCGTCTCTGCTGACCACCTCGCAGGATTGGTGGCCGGCTGATTACGGCACCTATGGTGGTCTGTTCATTCGCTTGGCGTGGCACAGCGCCGGTACCTATCGCGTGACCGATGGTCGCGGCGGTTCGGCCGATGGCACGATTCGTTTTGCGCCGCTGAACAGCTGGCCGGACAACGCGAACCTGGACAAGGCGCGCCGCTTGCTGTGGCCGTTGAAGCAAAAGTACGGCCAGCAGATTTCGTGGGCCGACTTGATGATCCTCGCCGGCAACGTGGCGCTGGAGCAAGCGGGCTTCAAGACCTTTGGCTTCGCCGGCGGTCGCGTGGATGTGTGGGAGCCGCAGACGGATGTGTTCTGGGGTCCTGAGGGCGAGTGGTTGGCGGACAAGCGCCACAACATCGAAGCCGGGCTCGAAGGGCCGTTGGCTGCGTCGCAGATGGGCTTGATCTATGTCAACCCTGAAGGTCCGGGTGCCATTCCCGATCCGATGGCGGCGGCGCAAGAGATTCGCCGCACCTTTGGTCGCATGGCGATGAACGATGAGGAGACCGTGGCGTTGATCGCGGGCGGTCACACCTTGGGCAAGGCGCACGGTGCCGCCGATCCCAAGAAGTATGTGGGCCCCGAGCCCGAGGGCGCGTCGCTCGAAGAGCAAGGCCTCGGCTGGAAGAACACGCTCGGCAAGGGCAACGGTGCCGACACGATCACCAGCGGTTTGGAAGGTGCGTGGACCTCGACGCCGGACGAGTGGTCGCAGGACTACTTCAAGAACCTGTTCCGTTTTGAGTGGGAGCTGACGAAGAGCCCCGCGGGCGCGCAGCAGTGGAAGCCCAAGGGCGACGCTGGCCGCACGGTTCCCGATGCGTTTGATCCGAACAAGAAGCACCAGCCGGTGATGTTCACGACGGACATCGCGTTGGTGACGGATCCGGCGTACCGCGCGATTTCGGAGCGTTTCCACAAGAACCCGCAGCAGTTCAACGATGCGTTTGCGCGTGCTTGGTACAAGCTGACGCACCGCGATATGGGGCCGCGTGCGCGCTTCTTGGGTTCGGAAGTGCCGCCCGAGCAGGTGTGGCAAGACCCGGTGCCGGCGGTCAACCATCCGTTGGTGAACGCCGCGGATGTGGCGCAACTCAAGAGCAAGGTGTTGGCCTCGGGCTTGAGCGTGTCGCAGTTGGTGACGACGGCGTGGGCTTCGGCCTCGACCTATCGCAGCTCGGACATGCGCGGTGGCGCCAATGGTGCGCGCGTGCGCTTGGCTCCGCAGAAGGACTGGGCGGTCAACCAACCGGCTGAGTTGGCCAAGGTGCTGCAAGTGTTGGAAGGCGTGCGCAAGGACTTCAACAGCGCGCAGGCCGACGGCAAGCAGATCTCCATGGCGGACATGATCGTGTTGGCCGGTGCGGCCGGTGTGGAAGAGGCTGTCAAGCGCGCTGGACACACGGCGCAGGTGCCGTTCGCACCTGGTCGCACGGATGCAACGGCCGAGATGACCGATGCGGCATCGTTCGCGGTGTTGGAGCCGGTGGCGGATGGCTTCCGCAACTTTGACGCCAGCAAGGGCGCGCGTCCGGCCCCCGAGTTGTTGGTCGATCGTGCGCAGTTGTTGAACCTGAGTGCGCCGGAAATGACGGTGCTCGTGGGTGGCTTGCGTGTGCTCGGCGCAACCGTGGGTGGTTCCAAGGCCGGTGTGCTGACGGCGCGTCCGGAATCCTTGACGAACGACTACTTCGTCAACTTGCTCGACATGGGCATCGCGTGGCGCAAGGACGCGGACCAAGCTGGGCTGTACGAGGGCGTTTCGCGCAAGACGGGCGCTGTGGAATGGTCGGCGACAGCGGTGGACTTGGTCTTTGGCTCGAACTCGCAGTTGCGTGCCATCGCCGAGGTCTACGCCAGCGCCGATGGCAAGGACAAGTTCGTGTCGGACTTCGTGTCCGCCTGGAACAAGGTCATGAACGCGGACCGCTTTGACCTGACGCGCTCGATGCAGTGAGCGCGCGCAGCTAGCTGCAGGGGCTGTTTGGCCCGCAGATAACCGCCCGGGAGGTGCATGCACCGCTCGGGCGGTTATCCTTTTCGCTTGCCATGAAGACCCCCCAGATTCAGTCGCTTCGCCTGTGGAGTGTGGGCGCAGCAGTCGTTGCGTGCCTTCCGATCGCGTGTCAGTCCACCTCGCGCGCCCCGTCGGTCAGCGGACCGACCGAGTGGACCGCCACCGCGAGCAAGGGCCGCGCGTTCGAGATCCAAGATCTGTACCGCGTCGAGACGCCCGGCAGCATCGACCTGTCGGCCGATGGCGAGTGGATGGTCTACACCGTGCG
>JBILXQ010000458.1:0-2711 GCA_044378375.1 Planctomycetota bacterium | reverse complement strand
AAGTAGCACTGCGCGACTTGCGCGTTGCCCAGAAGTGGCGAGAATTATTCGGCAGGTCTCGCCACATGAACTCCAATACCCTCCCCAGCACCTTGCGCAGCGCGTGCGCACTCCTCTTGATCTCGGGTGCTTTGCAGGCCCAAACCTCGGCTCAAGTCACGGATTGGGCCGAGTCGCAACGCATCCTTCCGGCTGAGTTGGCCTTCTTGCAAGGCACGGGGCGCGCCATCGCGGTGGATGGAGGCCGGATGGTGCTCGGTGACCCTGCTGATGATGAGGGCAACTTGGCGGGCGTGGGTTCGGTGAGTTGGTTCGAGCGCGTGGGCGAGACCTATGTGCTGCGCGAGCGGTTGCGTGGTGCTCAGCTGGCAGCGGGCGACTTCTACGGCAGTGCGGTTGACCTGCAGGGCCTCGTGCTGGCCGTGGGAGCTCCGCATGCGGACTTGGGTGCCGTTCAGGATGCAGGTTTGGTCGAGCTGTGGTCAGTGGCTGTCAGTCCGGCCACGCGCCTGATCACCTTGTCTGCCCCGCAGCTTGCAGGTGCCGAATTTGGTGCGTCGCTCAGCCTTGATCTGCCGCGCATGGCAGTCGGCGCGCCGGGTGAAGATGGTGGCCGCGGCGCTGTCTACTACTTTGGACAAGTGGGCGGCGGGTGGGCATTGCTAGAACGCTTGCAGCCTGCGGAGCTCCAGCCTGGTGACCGTTTTGGTTCGACCGTATCGGCACAAGGGAATCGTGTGGTTGTCGGTGCACCGCAACGTGCGCAGGGATCCCTAGTCAATGCTGGCGCGGTGTACATCTACGATCAGTCGCTGCTTGGTTTGCAGCTAGGCGCGCGCTTCGATGGCAGTGTCGCAGATGCGCGTTTGGGCGAGAGCATCAGCCAGGATGCCGTGAGTGTGGTTGCTGGAGCTCCCGGTGCCAATGAGGTGCGCCTGTGGGAGGGTGGCGTGGGCACGTATTCCGTCAGTGCAACCCTGACCGGTTCTGTCCCGGGCGCTGCCTTTGGATCGGCCGTAGCTTTGAACAATGGTCTGCTCGCCATCGGCTCGCCCGAGGACAGCTCCATCGTCTTCCGCTCAGGCAGCGTGCAGTTGTACGCACGCGCAGCAGGCGCTTGGTCTCCCTTGGCCACACTGCGCGCAGGCGGCTTCCAAACGCTGTATGGCTCTGCCATCGCCTTGGGCGATGAGTTGGTGCTGGGCGGAGCTCCCGGGATGTTTGGAGGCGGCTTCTTTAGTGTCGGTGGTGGCGTCGTGCACGAGCCGCGCTTGCAGCGACTATGCAGTGGTTCGCAAGTGCCGTGCCCGTGCAACTCGGGTAGCCATGGTTGTGTCAATTCTACTGGACAGGGCGCGCGCCTTGACGGCAGCGGGGCCACCAGCCTCGTGGTGGATGGACTGACCTTGCAGGCCAGTGGTCTGCCCAACGGTTTCTGTGCGCTCTTTCAGGGCACCGAGCGCAGCATGCCGACCGCCTTTGGCGATGGAGTCTTGTGCGTGGGTGGCACACTCGTGCGCTTGGGCTCTGTCAGGGCTCAGGCGGGCGTGGCCTCGTGGCCGCCGGCAGGTACGACGCCCTTGGCTCAGTTCGGTGCTGTAGCGGCCCCGGGCGTGCGCCTGTACCAAGCGTGGTACCGCGACGGAGTGCCAGGCTTCTGCACGGTTGCGTCGTTCAACACGACCGACTCCGTGCGCGCAGTCTGGCGTCCGTAGGCAGAAGTTCGCACCATAGCCGCCTCCCATGGCGAGCCTGTGCACTCTCAACTTGAACGGGATCCGCTCGGCGGATCGGCGTGGCTTCTCGCGTTGGCTCACCAAGCACAAGCCGGACTACTTGCTTGTGCAGGAGTTGCGCGCGCAGGAGGGTGATGTAGAGGAGCACTTGCTGCAGCCGGAGGGCTACTCCGGTGCCTGGGTGACTGCGGTGAAGAAGGGCTATAGCGGAGTCGGTGTGTACTCGCGTGCTTGTCCAGAGAAGTTGACGCGTGGCCTGCCCTTTGCCCACTTGGCGGACGAAGGCCGCGCGTTGCGTGCCGACTACGCGGGCTTCAGTCTTGTTTCCTTGTACGCGCCCAGCGGCTCCTCCGGTGAGGTACGCCAAGCCGCCAAGTTCCAGTTCCTGGATGAGCTGGACCCTTGGTTTGATGCGCTGTCCAAGGAGTCCAGGCCTATCGCCGTTTGTGGCGATTTGAACATTGCGCCTACGGCCAAGGACCTTGCCCGTCCCAAACAGAACGAGAAGAACTCGGGCTTCTTGCCCGAGGAACGCGCTTGGTTCGCCAAGTTGCTGCAACGCGGTTGGACGGATGTGGTGCGGCGTCACAATCCTGATCACGAGGCGCTCTGGTCGTGGTGGTCCAATCGCGGCCAAGCGCGCGAGAAGGACATTGGTTGGCGCATTGACCATGTGCTGTGCAATGACGCCTTTGCGGCTCTTGTGACCGGCGCATCCATCGACAAGAATGCTGGACTGTCCGATCACGCACCGGTGTGGGTGGAGTTCCGCGCGCCGTGATGCTGTACGTCGCCTGGTCGCTCTGGATGACTGGTGATGCACCAGAGGTGGGGCGTCCTGTCGCGGCCGTTGTGCGCATTGCGACTCCACCGCAAGTCGACGGCCGCTTGGATGATGCGTGCTGGTTGGAGGTCCCGCCGATTCCCGAGCTTGTGCAGATGAACCCGCGGGTAGGGGTGCCTGCGACCGAAGCT
>JBILXQ010000063.1:0-9413 GCA_044378375.1 Planctomycetota bacterium | reverse complement strand
TGCCGATGGCCAAAGACCCGACCGAACTGCTGTTGAATCGCACCTGGCGTCCAGCTCTGTCGATCACGGGCGCGCGCGGCTTCCCTGATTTGGACGCCGCCGGCAACACACTGCGTCCTTTGTCGGCTGTCAAAATTTCTTTGCGTATCCCGCCTACGCTTGAGCCCAAGGCCGCCTTGGCGCGCTTGAAAGAGCTGCTCGAGCAAGATCCGCCCTACGGTGCGCGCGTGCGCTTTGAAGGCGAGAAAGCGAGCACAGGTTGGCATGCGCCCGAGTTGGCTCCGTGGTTGGAAGCCTCGAGCCAGCGCGCCTCGCGAGCTGCCTTCGGCCACGATTCCGTGTGCATGGGCGAAGGGGGCTCGATCCCGTTCATGGGCATGCTTGGTCGTCGCTACCCGCAAGCACAGTTCTTGATCACGGGCGTGTTGGGACCGCACAGCAACGCACACGGCCCCAATGAGTTTCTCGACATCCCTACGGGACGCAAGCTGACGGCTTGCGTCGCGCAGGTCGTCGCGGATCACGCTGTGCGCAGCTGACCTCAGTCACGCACAGGGTTCGCGCCCGCTCCTGGACCGTACACCACTGCGTTGTGGAACACGCGCAGTGGTCCGCGGAACCAGCCACGGAAGGTGGGTGCCGAGGCAAACAAGATGACTTGGCCGTTGCCTACGCGCTCGACTGTGCACCAACTGGCGTTCTCGAGTCGTTCGCGAGCCTCGGGCCACAGCAGACCACCTAGCCGCAAGCGCGCACCTTCAGCCAAACGCACGGCAGTGCGCACGCTGTCTTTCGCGTAGATGGCGTTGCTGCCGTCGTAGTACACCGGTAGCTCTGCGCGGCAGCCGGCGCTCAGCCAGTGGTCTTCCAGGACTTCACCGCGCAGCAACACACCGGAAGGTGCGTAGACACGCAGGCGTGCCTCGCGTTCCTCCGGCGTCTCGCCGCTTTCGTCCTTCTTCGGTGCTGCGGCAGGCTCTTGCACGGCCTGTGCATCGAACACCACGCTCGGGTTCGGCTCGATGGTGCCGGCCACGCGTGCACGCCGCGCGGCGCGCACATAGCTGTCCAGTTCACTTACCACATCGCCGCGCAAGCGCGCTTGTGTCAGCTGGGCCTCAGGATTGCAGACCGCCGCCGCCGCACCCCCCAAGGCGATCAGCGTCCCGCCTGCGCGTGTCCATTCGCGCAACTCTTCGGCATGTGTGCTGACCCACGCACCCAAGGGCCCATCGGCCAGCACCAGCACCTCGTAGCGCCGCAGATCGAGCGAGCGGAAGCTCTGTGCATCCGCCAGCGTCACGGGCACGCCCAACTCGACATCGAGCGCGTGCCACACATGCCCGAACGAGTCATTGTCGACCGGCGTGTTGGACAGCACGGCGATGCGCGCATGCGCCAACAGTTCAAAGTGGCGACCACCGAGGTCGGGGCCCTCATCGGGGCTGCGCGCGCCCGAAGTCGCATACGCCACCGCGTTCGCGCGCGTAGCCGCCTCCGCTACACGCGCGCCCGCGTCCACGCCATTCTCGTGGCGGCGGACCAGCAAGCTCCAACGCGCGAATGAGCGTCCCGCGCTGCGGAAAGGTTCGTTGCACAGGTGCACATTCAAGCCAAGCTCCATGGCTTGGGCAGCGAAACGCACAGCGCTGTCGTCCTGTCCATCGACGATCCAGCCGTAGATAGGGGCCGCGGCATCGGGTGCCGCCACAACGCGCGGATTGCTCGCTGGCGTGAGCGACTCGATGGTGTTGCCCGCGATGTCTGCATGCTCACACCAGTACGCATCCAAGTCCCAGCCCAAGGTGGGCGTCCACGCCGTGACATCGTAGGACTTGGGGACGCCCTTGGTCTCCAGCTCCTTGCGCTCACGCGCGAGCGAGCCTTGGTCGTACCGCGGATCGAAATCGAGCAGCGCCTTCACATACGCCGACAGCGGCTGGCGTGTGCTCACGACCAGCGTGCCAGCGGGGAACTCGCGCGCTGTCGCCGGCGTGTGCATGGGGCCACGCGCCTCACTGACCTGGAAGGCCGCGGCGGCGCGCTTCACTTCGATGCCCTGACGCACCAGCAGCTCGACGAAGCGCTGTTCGCGCTCGGGGTGGCGCCCCGTGGCGAGCACATACATGCGCTCGTTGCCCGGTGTCGCCGGGTCGATGGCTTGACGCTTGGCGGCCAAGTACTCGCGCAGCGCAAGCTCGCGATTCTTGGCCAAGGTCGCTGTATTGGCTACCGAACCAAGCGCTTGACGGTGCACGCCTTCGCGGTAGGTGACAACTTCTCCTGACAAGCGTCGGATCGCTGTGCCTACGAAGCGCGCTTGCTCGTACAGGATGCCGCACGCACCTTGGAAGGTCGCCCACGCGTCGGAGTAGCCCGGGTACCACGAATCAGCCCATTCGCGCGTGTAGTAGCTCCAGCCCTGTGCGTCAAATTCCTTGGACAGGTCGGCTGTGTACTCTTGCCACCAACGCTTGGTGTAAGCCGGGAATGTGGGGGTGAACGGGTCGGTCGCGGGGTACACCAAGAAGGTGTCCATGGCGCCCATTTCGTGGGCATCCACCAGCAGCTGCGGCATCCACGCGCGGAAAGCCGCCCAGCGCGCACGCGTCTCCGGTTGCGTGCCGAAGGACCAGTCGCGATTCATGTCGTACAGGTAGTGATTGCCACGCCCGTACGGCCAGCGTCCGCGGTGCATGCCATCGCGATCCACATTGGTGGTGTAGCCCGCGCTTTGTTCGAGCATCGACAGGATGCGCTCGCGACCATCCGGGTTCATGCAGGGATCGAGCACGATCACCACTTGGTCCAGGACTTCCGTCACATCGGCGGATGTCCCGGCCGCATAGTGATAGGCCACGGCCAAGCTGGCATCGGTGCCGGACATCTCGTCGCCGTGAATCGAATACGCCAACCAAGCGATGGCCGGCGTCTCCTTGACGAGGCGTTCGCCTTCTTCGGTCGAGATGCCGCGCGGATCGGCGAGGCGTTGGATCGCGGCGCGAATCGCAGGCAGCTTGGCACGATTCGCTTCTGAGGCGATGACAGCCACCACCAACTCGCGACCTTCGTGCGTGCGACCAATCGTCTCCACGGTCAGGCGTTTGCTGCTGGCTTCCAACTTGCGCAGCCCCGCGAGGATCTCGTGGTGGTGCGCCGTGAACGCGCCCGCCGGCCGTCCCAACAACTGCTCGACCGTGGGTACCTTGGAGTCATAGGTGGTCTGCGGGAAAAAGGGCGCCGGTGGCGTGCTCTTCCAGCGACCGATGTCACCGAAGTCGATGCTGCGCGGGGCTTGCGGCAAAGCCGGCGCTTGCGGCAAAGCCGTGGCGCACGCACAGAGGATGGGGAGGATGGACAGCAGGCGTAGGGCGAGCTTCATGACAACCCCAACTTTGCCGAATCCTGACCGGATCCGTAGTGGGCAGTGCTTTGGAAGCATCAGGAATAGCTATGTTGTATATTCATGATGTTGTGATGTATTTAGAAGGACCGCGCAGGTGCTATCGTTTTCCCCGCAATGCCCTGCCGACCAAAGTCGGGCGCGCGCCTCGCGGGCGCCGCTCAGGAGTCTGAAACATGAGTGCCTCCCAAGCTGGGGGGGACAACCACCTCAGGCAGCTCACCCCGCTGCTCGTCTGGGCGGTGGTGTTCTGCGACATCGGCACCAGCGTCTACTACGTGCCGGGCATTTTGTACGAGCGCGTCGGCAATGTAGCGCCCGTCTTCGTCTGGATCGGCTTGCTGGGCTTCGTGTTGCTCGCGGCCAAGTATGTGGAGATCTGTTGGCGCAAGCCCGATGGCGGCGGGGTCGTCAACATCGCGGGGGAGGCCTTCACGCCGATGATCGGCGCCCTCGGCGGCGTCCTCATCCTTGTCGGCTACTTCATGACCTCGGCGATTTCGTCGGTGTCCGGCATGCACTACCTCGGGACGATCGTGCCCGCCGTAGAGCACAACATCGTCCTCTGGTCGGTGGCGGCGCTGCTGTTGTTGGCCGTGGTCAACTTCATCGGAATTCGCGAGAGCGCGGCGCTGTCTCTGGTCATGGCCGCCGCCGCCATCGTCGTCAACTTGATCGTGGTGGTGGTGACGCTGTTCAGCGCACCAGACTTCCACTGGCCAGCTCTGCAACAGAACCTCGCCCTCGCGAAGGATCTGGACCTCTCGACCTTCCTGGTGGGCTTCTCCGGCGCTTGGCTCGCGTTCTCGGGCCTTGAGAGCATCAGCCAACTCAGCCCGGCGATGAAGCTGCCCATCAAGCTCAGCGCCAAGAAGGGCATGCGCCTCGTCATCTTGACGATGATCGCCACCTCACCGGTGCTGACGCTGTTGGCCATTTCGCTGGTGCCGAACGAGGTCAAGGACCTCAACTCGGAGCGCTTTGTGTCCGAGCTTGGCGGCCAGTTCGGCGGCAGCTGGCTCAAGCTCTCCGTTGTGTTGACTGCGTCCAGCTTGCTGCTCTTTGCCGCAAACACAGCCATCATCGGCTCCTATCACGTCTTCATCGCCCTCGCCGAACAAGGCTTCATGCCCACAGCCGTCGCCGCGCGCAATCGTTGGTTCGGTACGCCGACGGTCGGCATCTTGCTGTCGACCTTGATCCCGATCGCGGTGGTGTTGCTGGCGGAAGGCAACATGCTCCTCCTCGGTGGCTTGTACGCTTTTGGCTTGCTGGGCGCGTTCTTGCTGAGTTCGGCCGGCCTAGATGTGCTGCGCTGGCGTGATGGTCGTCGCGATTGGCTCTTCTGGTCGGGCGTGTTCACCTCGGTGCTGGTCCTCATCGCGTGGCTCGTGACGATGAAGGTCGAGGGTCTGGCCACCTTGTTGGGCGTCGCCCTCGTGTTGGTCGGTGTCCTGGCCGCTGTCGGCACGCGCCGCAAGTGGTTCTCGGATCTCTTCTACGCCTTGCCCTTCGTGCGGCGTGCGATGCCGGAGCGTATTCACGATGTGGAAGAGGTCATCGAGGCCGATGAGAAGTCGGACATCTTGAGCCTCTCGCAAGCGGAATCGCTGGTCTCTCTCTACCCCGGCTCCACGATGGTGGCCGTGCGCGGCGCCAATGCGGAACTGATCGGTGAGGCCATCAACCGCGAGAAGGGCTTCGGCGGCAAGGCGCTGTATGTGCTCTATGTTGAAGAGCGCACGGGCCTCTTCGTTGGCGGTGGAGATGAGTTCCAGCCCAAGCCCGAAGGGGTGCAAGCCTTGAAGGCCGCGGCTGCCGCAGCTGCTGCAGCCGACAAGGACTTCATGGTCGTTCCCGTGTGGACCGTCTCCTACAACGCCGTCGAAGGCATCGCGCGCGCGGCCGAGACGCTGGGCGTGAATGCGATCATGATCGGCGTGTCGCAGCGCAACTCGATCTGGCATCTGTTGCGCGGCCATGTGTTGGCTGGCTTGACCAAGCGTCTGCCGCCCGGCATCCGCCTGTTGATCTACGGCTAAGAGTCGCCTCAAGGAACTGCACGCATGGATTCGATGCTCGGCGAGAACGTGTTGATTTGGGGCCTGTTTGCCGTCGTTGTGTTGGCCGTCATGGCACTCGACCTTGGTGTGTTCCACAAGAAGGCACACGAACCGTCCGTCAAGGAAGCGCTGGTGTGGACCGGTGTGTGGGTGGTGTTGGCGCTGGCCTTCAACGCCTTCATCTACTGGCATGTGGACCCGCGCTTCTTGGCCGAGCATCCCGACAAAGCGGATCACCTGCCGAGCTTCGAGTACCTCACCTGCTGGTTGACGGAGTACGCACTCTCGGTCGACAACATCTTTGTCTTCTTGGTGGTCTTCACCTACTTCGGCATCCCCGCGCAATCGCGCCACCGCGTGCTCTTCTGGGGCATCATTGGTGCGGCGCTGATGCGCGGTCTGTTCCTGTGGGTAGGCGTTGAAGCGCTGCAACACTTCCACTGGTTGATCTGGGTGTTGGGTGGCCTGTTGGTGATCACTGGCATCAAGCTGATGTTCGCTGGCGGCGACGATGATGTGGACCCCAGCAAGAACCCCGTGCTGCGCGTGGTCAAGCGCTTCCTGCCTGTGACCGATCGCTTTGATGGCGATCGCTTCTTCACCGTAGAAAACGGCCGTCGTGCAGCTACGCCGTTGTTCCTGTGCTTGTTGGTGATCGAGACCACCGACATCCTGTTCGCACTCGACTCGGTGCCTGCTGCGCTTGGCATCTCGCAGAACTTGTTCGTGGTCTACACCAGCAACATCTTCGCGATCCTCGGTCTGCGCTCGTTGTTCTTTGCCGTGGGCGGGCTCCTGCGCTATCTGCACTACCTCAAGTACGGACTATCGCTGATTCTCATCTTCGTAGGAGTGAAGATGCTGTTACCGGAGGAGCACAAGATCCCGATCGGGGCGGCCTTGGGGGTCGTCGCGGGGATCCTGGCGCTCGCGACCATCGCCTCGGTCGTCCGGGCGAAGGTTGTGCCGGTGGACGACTGAGAGAGCGGGCGTTTGCGCGTCCGCAGAGGACGCGATGACCATTCTCCTCGGTACGGACTTCTCGCAAGGAGCAGAAGCTGCCCTGCGCGGCGCAGCAGCATGGGCCAAGAGCACGCATCAAGACGTGGTCTGTGTGCACGCGGTCGATGTACCGGACTTGGCCTGGGCAGCGGCTGCCGAAGCGCCCATGGCGATCGGCCAGTGGTATGAAACACAGCGTGAGCATGCGCAAGTGCGCTTGGCGCTGATGGCGCAGCAGATTCAACGCGATGGTGTGCTTGCGCGCACGGAGGTCTTGTCAGGCCATCCCGATGTGCAAGTCGCCGAGCGTGCGAAAGCCTTGGCTGTGTCGAGCATCGTGGTGGCTGCCACGGGACATCGCGGCATGGCTGCTTGGCGTTTGGGTAGCACGGCGGATCGCATCGCACAGAAGAGCGAAGTGCCCGTGCTGGTCGTGCGCGATCCCGAACCGCTGGAGCAGTGGGCGGAAGGTGAGCCGCTGCGGATGATGGTGGCGCTCGAAGACGATGAGGCATCGGATGCGGCCTTGCACCTTGCGTTGCAGATGCGCCGCAGTGCTTCGGTGGAGCTGGTGCTCGCGCATGTATGGTGGCCGCCGGAACACGGCGAAGGCGCGGGACTGGGCGTCACCAGCGACATCAAGTTGCGCGCTGCCATCGAGGCCAAGGTGGAGGCAGGTTTGCGCACCCGCTTGAGCGCCATGGGCCTCACGGACGAGGATTACACGCTGCGTCTCGTGCCCGGCTTCGGCAAGCCTGCAGAACACCTGTCGCAACTTGCCACCGAGAGCAAGGTGGGGGTGCTGCTGTTAGGTTCGCACCGTCGCAAGGGACTGGCGCGACTCTGGCATGGTTCGGTGTCGCGCGATGCGTTGGTTGCCTGTGCGACCAACGCCATGGTCGTCCCGCACTAGCTGGTGTGACTGTGGGGCTCGCCGCTCTCAATCCATGCGGCGCACACCAAGTCGCCCATGACATTCACCACGGTGCGGCCCATGTCGAGGATGCGGTCCACCCCGAGCACGATGGCGATGCCATCGGGCGGCAGACCCACTTGCGCCAACACCGCCACGAGCAGCGGCAGAGAGCCACCAGGCACGCCTGCTGCTCCCACGGCTGTGATCACGCACATCAGCACCAACACAGCTTGCTGGCCAAGGCTGAGTTCAATCCCAAAGACCTGTGCGATGAACAGCACTAGCGCGCCTTCGAACAGTGCGGTGCCGTTCATGTTCAGCGTGGCACCCAGCGGCAAGACAAAGCCCGCGATCGAGCTGCGAATGCCGAGGCCTTCTTTGGCGACGCGCAACGAGGTCGGGAGAGTGGCGTTGCTGCTGGAGGTGGATAGCGCTGTGACCATCACAGGCACCGCGCCGCGCAAGAAGGCGATGGGCGAGCGCTTGACCATCAACACCAGAATGAGTGGGTACAGCACGAAGACCTGCACCACATACGCGCCGAGAATGATCAACACATACGCCGCGAGCTTGCCGAGCAGGTCGGCACCGAACTTGGCGACCACACTGTAGATCAAGCACGCCACAGCGAACGGTGCGAGCTTCATGGCAAAGCCCACGATCGAGACCATAGTCTCGGCGACCGTCTCGAGCCAGCCGATCATCTGCGAGCGGCGTTCCGTACGCACGCGCATCAAGAACGCTCCAAACAGCAGCGAGAGAACCACCAACGGCAACATCTCCATGCGCGTGATGGCGCCCAGCACATTGCGTGGCAGGAACATGTCCAACCACTTGTTGGCGGTCTCGAGTGTGGTCTTCGTTTCGTTGGCCGTTGCTGTGGCCTGCAACTTGGCTGCATCGCCACCAAAGCTCGCGAGTAGCTCGTCGCGCACGGCCGGGTCAAAGCCTGCACCCGGTTGCAGGGTGTTCATCAGCATCAGGCCCAAGACGGCGCTGAAGGCTGTGGTCAGCAAGAAGAACACGGCGGTGCGCGCGCCAATACGGCCGACCTTGCCAAAGTCACCCAGAGACGCGACACCCGTGGCGAGGGAGGCGAACACAAGGGGCACCACCACCAAGAACAGCAAGCGCAAGAATACTTGACCGATGGGGTGAGCCACTCCATCGGCTAGAAAGCGCACGACCTGTCGTGCGCTTTCGTTCTGGGTGCCAAGCCAGTTGCCAAGGAGCCCGAGCACTGCTCCCAATAGGAGTCCCACCAATACGCGCTTGTGCAGCGAGTCGCCGTTGGAGCTTACTTCCATGCTCACGAGGGTACACCAGCGAGGCCCTTCGGCTAGAGTGCTGGCCGCACAATGGAGCTCAAGCTACTCGTCCTAGGTGTGTTGGTCTTGCTGGTGTTGGGGCATCGCCTCTACGGCAAGCGCGTGGCGCGGTGGGTAGGTGTGGATGATCGCAAGGCGACTCCGGCGCACACCAAGGCCGATGGTGTCGACTATGTTGCGACACCGCCGTTCTATCTGTTTGCCCAGCATTTCTCGGCCATTGCAGCGGCTGGGCCTATCGCAGGGCCGATCCTCGCGGCACAGCAGTACGGCTGGCTGCCATGCCTGTTGTGGATCGGCTTCGGTGTGATCTTCATCGGCGCGGTGCACGACTTCTCGACGCTCGTGGCCTCGTTGCGTCACGGCGGCAGCACCATCGCCGAGGTGGCGCGCGTGCGCTTGGGCACACGCGCGGGGCGCACCATGTCGGCCTTCATCTTGCTGGCCTTGGTGTATGTGCTCTTGGCCTTCACAGACATCACGGCCGGGTCCTTTGCCTCGGGCTCAGAGGAGTTGGCAGGGCGTGCGACAGGCTTCAATCCAGGTGGTGCCGTGGCCGCCGCAGCGGTGGGCTACTTGGTGTTGGCGGTGCTGTTGGGCGCAGTGGAACGCTATCTGCGCACGCCCTTGTGGTTGGTCAATCTGACCTTTGTGCCGGCCTTGTTTGCGTTGACTTGGGGAGCGACCAAGGTCTCGCATGT
>JBILXQ010000457.1:0-2714 GCA_044378375.1 Planctomycetota bacterium | reverse complement strand
GTTCTGCAATACTTCTCAGTTCTGCTCGAGCTTGCCGCCCACCTGCGCGAAGTCGAGCTTCTCGTAGAACGCCTTCGAGGCCTTGATGTCCTTGACGGCGAAACTGACCGAGACGTTGCCGAGCTGCATCGGCACCGGGGGCGTCGCCTGTCTCGTTTGCATGTCGGTGGTCAAGGCGATCATCGAGGCGGCGGTGACAAGGCTGGCGGGCAGTCCGGCGACGCCTTGCCCCGCCCGGGGGCTGCGCGCAGACTGGCGCGCATGCCTCGCAAGCCCAAGCCGCCCGCGCCGCGCCTCCTGTCGGGCGGCAACCCGCAGATCGCCAAGGCCGAAGGTGATGCGCCGGTGCAGGCTTACATTGCGGCGCTGCCCGGGCGGAAGAGTGCGATGGGCAAGCGCATCGATGCGCTGATCGAACGCGAAGTGCCGGGTGTTGCGAAGGCGGTGAAGTACAACTCGCCACTCTACGGCGTCGCGGGCAATGGTTGGTTCTTAGGCGTGCACGCGTTCACGCACTACCTCAAGCTCGCGTTCTTTCGCGGCGCCGCGCTGACGCCGCCCCCGCCCGGCCTGTCAAAAAGCGGTGACACGCGCTACCTCGATGTGCGCGAAGGCGTGCCGCTCGACGAGGCCCAGCTCGCGGCGTGGATTCGCCAAGCAGCTTCGTTGCCGGGTTGGAACGGCAAGTAGTGCCTGACTAGTCCTGCGCCAGCGTCTTTGCGGCGAGCGCCTCTATGTCGGGATAGAACCACGAGCTGACACCGATCTTGCAACTGCTTACGAGCGGTGACGGAATGCACTCCGCGAGGAACTCCAGCAACTCTTCGGCTGTGAATGGCTTGGAGATTGTGGTCGACGGCAGATCGAACTCCGTCTCGTACTCGTCAACCACACGCAACGCGATGCGCCGGGCTTGGCGCCGCGCGCGCAGGCTGGTCACTTCGCCATGCACGCTGTTCAGCAACTGCACGCGGGCAATCTCCACCTCGCCGGGGTCCAGATCCGGCAGATCCTCGCCACCGCGATAACTGGGGTTACGCGACCCAAGCACCTGCTTGAACATCTCTGTCAAGGATTCTTGACGCCACAGCTCGGGCACGGAATCAAGCCCGTTGTCGCGGATTTCACACGCCACAAAGTAGCGCCTGTAGTTGCCTTTGATACGCATCAGCACACGCAGCCCCTCGTCATTCGTCTCTGCGAAGTAGTCGGGCCGCAGCGGTGATTGAGAAGCCTTATTCGGGCTCATAGTCGTGCTGTGCCGGCTTGAACCGCCGCTCTTGGCACAAGCGAATCAACGCATTGCAGCCTTCGCGCACCGCATCCTCGACCACTTGATTGCGGGGGCGCGTGTCCTTTGTGCGCCGCCACTTGGTCTCCTCAAACATGATGCACGCAGCCAGGTGCACCTCTAATGCATGACGACCAGACTCTTCATAGCGCTTGATGAGGTTCATGGTCCCCCAAGCATGCCGATAGGGTCGGACACCTGATGTCCGCCCCCCTCCTAGTCATCCAAAAGCCAGCCACTGGCGTACACTATGGGCATCATGCGCCTGATCCCCCTCTTTGCTGCTCTCCTGATCGGTGTGGTGCCGGCTGTGGCCCAGACGCCGTTCAACGATGTGCACCCGGTCTACCTAGCGAACTGCAGCACCTGCCACGCCGTGTCGGGCTTTGGCGGGTTCAACATCGCGGCCTCGAACATTGCGACGGCGTACCAGCAGTCGCAGTTGGCGTCGTACTACAGCCCGGGGCAGACCAAGGGCTTTGCGACGCTGGTGCGCATCCAAAACGGCACCATGCCGCAGGGCGCGGGGTGCAGCGGCAATCCGACGCAGGACACGGGCCTCGCTTCGTGTGTGACGGCGGGCGAGCAGGCGGCGATCGCGGCGTGGTTGGCCGATGGGCAAACGGGGCCGGTGCAGCAAACGGGCACGACCTTTTGCTTTGGCGACGGGGCCGGTGTGCAGTGCCCGTGCGGCAACACGGGTCTGACCGGCGCGGGTTGCGGCAACAGCATCAATGCGCAAGGTGGGCGCTTGGTCGCGACCGGCACGGCGAGCCTAGCGAATGACAGCTTGGTGCTGCGCGCGACGCGCTTGCCCAACAGCGCGGCGCTGTACTTCCAAGGTACCGATCGCGCCAACAATGGCTTCGGTACGGTCTTCGGTGACGGCTTGCGCTGCGTGCAAGGCACCGTGATTCGTTTGGGAACCAAGGTCAACGCAGCCGGAGCGTCGACCTTCCCGCAGGTCGGTGATGGTGCGATCTCGGTGCGCGGTGCTATCCCCGCCAGTGGAACGGTGCGCTACTACCAAGTCTGGTATCGCAACGCGGCAGCGTTCTGCAGCGCGAGCACCTTTAACCTTACGAACGGCGTCGGGATCACCTGGCAGCTCTAGCATTGTAGCACTACGCAGTTTGGCGTGGGTCAAGCGCGTGTAGGTCCTTCGTAGACTTATGCGTGGCAAGTGGGGTCGCTGAGGATGGGCCCTGTCGGGTAGAGCTTGTCAAAAGAACATGACACTCATCGTGGCACTAGTCGGCGCGTTACTCGTCGGCCTCGTCTTGGGGCTGATGGGCTCGGGCGGTTCCATTCTGACGGTGCCGGTGCTGACCTACTTGGTGGGTCAGCACGAGAAGGTGGCGATCGCTGGATCGTTGGCGATCGTCGGTGGCATCAGTCTGGTGGCGTCGTTGCCGTACGCACG
>JBILXQ010000456.1:0-2715 GCA_044378375.1 Planctomycetota bacterium | reverse complement strand
CTGCGGGAGCTAACTATGCGCTGCATGCACCGGCGCGTGATGCGACGCGTCCCGTCGGCATGTGGAACGAGGCCAGCATCCGTTGCCGTGCAGGTCAGGTCGAGTATCGCCTCAATGGCGAAGTGACTGCACGCTTTGAGGTAGGCAGCGCTGAATGGAATGCGCTCGTGGCGGCCAGCAAGTTTGCCAGCATGCCCGGCTTTGGCAAGTTCACTCAAGGGCGTATCGCATTGCAGGATCATGGCGATCCTGTGCGCTTCCGCAATCTGCGCATTCGTCGGTTGTAACGGAGCGGATCTCATTGTTGGCCTTGTCAAGCGTTCTTTACAGGGCCACGCTTGACAAGGCCAACGGTGTCCAGCGACCATAGCCTGCATGCCGGTACTTAGCCCCAGTAGTCCCACGGTGCGCGAGGGGGCGGTCAAGCTGTTGTACGCCTTTGATGCAGGCTCGGCCCTGCGCCTAGATGAGGCACAGCGGCTGCTGGCTGGCGAGGCCGCACCGGACCGCATTCGGCACAAAGGACATGCGCCGCGGCATGCGCAGTTCGATCCCTCGCCGCTGTTGCTTGTGCGCGAGTGCCTACCGCTTGTCGTGGGCGGCGTGCACTTCAAGCCCAGCGTGGAGATCACACTCTGGGACTTTGGTGCGATTACGGTGGCGTATGAAGCACCATTGGCCCATGTGGCGCTGGAGTCGTTGGTGGGGGTGTCTTCAGCCGTAGGGCAGGACTCCACGGCTCAAGACGCCGCTCGTGCCTTGGTCGAACGCCTCGTGGCTGTGTTGCGTCCCTGCATGGACCATCCCGGACTGGCCGAGCAAGAAGAGGACTACTTGGTCTTCGAGGTACATGGCTTCGAAGACGATCTGGGTCCTGACGAACTTCTGGCTAGGCACTCTGCAACTCTCGCGCGCATCCTGCGCGCTGAGCTCGATGATCTCTCGGCTGAGGAGGTGCGCGAAGCCGTCGGTACTGTGGTGCGCTTTGGCACCAGAGACATGGCGGTGGTGGATTGGAACGGCGCGTTCCTGTTGGATCCCGAACCTGCCGACACGCTGGCCGTCTTGGAGTTCGCCAATCTCGAACTACTTGAGTTGCGCTTCTTGGATGACCGCCTCGACAAAGCGTTGGATCGCGCGTACGCCACGCTGCAGCACCCGCGCGGCTTCTGGCGCGTGTTCCAACGCGAGCGCACGCGACGTGAAATCTCAGCTGTTGCTCGCATGCAGATCGATGCAGCCCTGTTGTATGAGCGCGTGGACAATGCACTCAAGCTTTACGGCGATCAGTATCTGGCGCGCGTGCACCGCGCGGCGGGAGAGAGCTGTGGCTTTGCAGATTGGCACCAGAGTGTGCAGCGCAAGCTCGAGACACTGGAGCGAGTGCACGAAAAGGTGCACGGCGAAGCCGCAGACCTGCGCATGGAGACGCTCGAATGGATCGTGATCCTCTTGATCGCAGGCGAGATCGCCCTGTCGCTCGGCGGGCTCTTCGCGCACTAAGTACAAGTCGACCGAGTCGTGACTAGCGGCTCTTGGCGCTTGGTCCGTAGCGCAGTTTGCCGCTCGATTCCCACCATGTGAGCCATTCGCGAGCTGTGTTCTTGCGCTCGCCTACCAGTCGTTGCAAGGCACCGCGCACGGCAGGTCCTTCGCTGCTGCGTACTTCGAGCGTGGAGACCACTCCCACATCCAACACTGCACCTTCGACCAAGGTATTGACGACTGGATCGGCCACACCTGCAAATTGGGCCACTTCTACATCGAAGTCTTGCACATAGGCGCGTTGCGTACCGAACCAAACATGTGCATGCGGCGGCCTGCCGCCGCCACTGCTGTTGACGGGTGCCGCCAATCGAGCGATGAGGGCAGGTACGGCGACTGCATAGCCCATGTGTCCCAGCGCTTCGGCGGCGCGTTCACGCACCAAGGCATGCCTCGATTCCAACAGCGCTTGGGTGAAGGGCCCCGTTACTCCTGGATCACGCGCCGCAGCGAGCATGAGTGCTGCGTGAACACGAGCTTCCGCTGATGCATCCAACAGCGCATGCAATGCCGCCGCACGCAGCTCTTCACCCGGCGCCAGACGGCGCAGCGCATGCATGGCAAAGGTGCGGCGACTCACCACGGGTGCGTCCATGTCGCGCGCCCAAACAGCCACCAATGCTTGGCGCTCCGGGCTGCGTGCGAGTTCCACCAACACTGCTTCACGAGCTGCGGGCGGCAGACTCGGGCCCAGCTTCATCAAGTGCTCACGGCCTTGCGCATCTAGAGCGCTAGGCAAGTGCATCAAACGCTGTTCGGTCACGATGGTGCGCGCAGCAGGGTCGTCAGGACGCTCTTTGAGTACGGCGTCCAGTTCGGCCAAGGCTTCTACCGTGAGCCCCGCCTCGGCCGCGCCACGTGCCGCGCGCAGTCGTGTCGTGGCCGTCTCCGGTTGCTGCTGCTTGTAGGTTGCCCGCCACTCCTTGAGGAGCACGGTTTCGTCATGCGCAGCACGCACACGTCGGGCTTCCACGCTGTGCCATCCGGTGCTGTTCCTGTACTGCCATTCCTGTCCCACCAATCTGCACACCACCCGCACCTTGGCACCATCCTCCATGGTCAGGATGCGCTTCGCCTCCGGCAGGTCCTGTGCCGTGGCCGCCACCTGCAGGCAGATGCTCAGGCATAGGGGCATGACCAACGTGCGAAGGGGGGAGTTCATGAATGCTG
>JBILXQ010000455.1:0-2719 GCA_044378375.1 Planctomycetota bacterium | reverse complement strand
AGGACCTCGCCCCTACTTCGAGCGACATGTTCGTCACGGATGACAAGGGCTTCCTAGCGACGACTCCGTGGGGCGTGGCGAATGGCTGGATCTCGCTCTTCGATGGCCAGTCCTTGGCCGGATGGGAAGAGGCCGATGGTCAAGGTGGCTTCGAAGCCAAAGACGGCGTGCTGCGCTTGATGACCAAGGGCGGCGCTCAGTCCATCCGCACACGCGACGATTGGAAGGACTTTGAACTGCAGCTCGACTTCGCCATGGCGCGCGGCACGAACTCGGGCGTCTTCTTGCGTGGCGACCGCAAGGGTGGCGACCCTGCATGGTCAGGCTGCGAGATTCAGATCTTGGATGATCATCATTGGGAAGCCGATCAGAAGTACACGCTCAAGCCGTGGCAGTTCACCGGCAGCTTGTATGGTTCGGCGGCACCGGCAACCAAAGCACTCAAGCCACACGGTGAATGGAACCGCATGGCGATCCGCATGCAAGGTAGCAAGGTGCGCACGATCTTGAATGGAGCCGAGCTGTACAGCGTCGACACTACCAAGGTCGATGTACCTCAAGGCCAGAAGCCGTTCGCTGAACGGGCTAGCACTGGCTTCATCGGCATCCAACGCCATGCGCCGGAGGGCTTGCAAGTCGACAGCTACTTGCAAGTGCGCAACATCTGGGCGCGCCGTCTCTGATCGCTGCGGCTGCGGCCGCAGCGTTGATTGGCGGTTGGTGGTGGACTCACGCCGCCACCACCACTGCCGAAGCAGACTTCCCGCCTGTAGGTCGCATGGTGGGCAGCGAAGTGCCGCTACGCGTGATCGAACGCGGCAGCGGCTCTACCGTCGTCATGGTGCACGGCGCGTGGGGCGGACCAGAGGATTGGCTCACCACGATCGTGCCATTGGTGGAAGAGCAAGCACGCTGCATCGTGATCGAACGACCTGGACACGGTTGGTCGAGCGACACAACGCCCGGTGCAGGCACGCCACTCGCTCAAGCACGCGTGTTGCGTGCAGCCGTGCGCGAGCTTGGCATCGAGCGACCGATCCTTGCGGGCTTTAGCTATGGGGCCAGCGTATGCGCTGCGTGGGCGACGCAATGGCCGGACGAAGTCGCTGGCGTGTTGCTCGTCAGCCCTGCGCTCTATCCATGGACCGGCTTCGAGAGCGCCGCCTTCGCAGCGACGAACTTGCCGCTGGTGGGTGAACTGTCGGTGCCCACCCTCGTGATGCCGATGGGGCTCATCACAGCACCGGCATCACTGGCCAAAGTCTTCACGCCCGAAACACCACCGGAGAGCTTTACCGCTTCGCCATGGCGCCTGGCCCTGCGTACGGCAAACTTCCGCGCCAACATCCGCGACTTGCGCCGCCTACGCAGTTCGGTCGCCATCGTGTCACCGTACTACCCGCGCATCACAGCACCCGTGCGCCTGGTGCACGGCACCGGTGATCGTGTGGCGTATGCAGACTTCCACAGCGCGCGCTTTGCCAAAGAAGTCCCGCACGCGCAGGTGACCTTCATCCCCGACGCCGGACATCAAGTGCTCTACACTCATCCCCGCATCGTCGCGGAGGAACTAGAGGCCTTGCTGCACGCGCGCTAAGTACGGCGCACGACCTTCAGAGCGAAGGGCAGTGACGAAGACGGCAACGGTGTCAGCCGCAGCACGACGGTGCGCTCTTCTTTGGGTTCCAGACGCAGGCGGCCTTCTTGAGCGCTGGTTGCAGCTGCAGGCTCGACGAGCAAACTGCGCGTATTGTCCGGCAAATCATGCGTTTTCGACTTGCCAGCCCAAGCGGTGTGCACCTGCGCATCGCGACTGAGCACTTGCCAAGCCAAACCGATGTCGGCGTCCTGCTTGCCGAAGCGCAGATCCAACTCCACAGGTGCCGAGCTCGTGTTCACAAGCTCCAACGTGATCTCATAGTTGACCAAGTAGTTCCCCACCGTCTCGGGGTGCACGTACGGTGGGTGCAGCAGCATGCCGTGGGTCTGGCGAGCCTCCGGGCAATCGCGCACTTGCACAGCAGGCGCCGCCATCAAGAAGGACCAACCATCGGCCGGGAGACGGTTCACATCCAGGCGTGCACCGCCGCGCCACACAAAGTTGCGGGATACGCCGGACACGCGCCGCACATGACATGTCGGCGGTGCAATCGCTAGGTCCATGGTCTCTTGCGACTGTGCTCCCGTTGACAACAAGCGTTCACAGGCAGCGGTCAGCTGCGCCTCGGGAGTCGCTGCATCAACTGCTACGACCCAAGCATCCAAGCTCGTCGTCGTCACCGCAGATTCGAGCGGAGATACCTGCACGCGCACCATGCCATTCACGAAGGCGCTGGTGGCCATCGTCCACGCAGTCGCACGCCCTTCCCTAGGTGCTAGCTCGAACGCAGCTTGTGCAGGCTGCCACGCGTCTTCTAGCCATGCTCGGCCCAAGGCCGCTTCAGGTCCATCTTCAGCGCTGAACTCGCCCTGCGCAGTGATCATCTGCAGCGGAGTCACGCGTACGGCTGCTGCGCCGCGATTGCGCGTGTACACCACGATGCGCTTCGGGCGTGGTGCGTCCTCTGGCTCGCGCACGAAGTGGTACAGGAACACATCGAAGGAGTGCGTGAGGCCATCGAATCCATACGAGCGCTGGGTACGCATCTCAGCCGGTACAGGGCGACCATCCTTCATCGCAAAGGGCGGAAGTTGGGCCGTCGTCGCATACAACACACCT
>JBILXQ010000454.1:0-2723 GCA_044378375.1 Planctomycetota bacterium | reverse complement strand
CAGCGTGACGGACACGGGCGTCGGCATGGATCCGGATGCTGTCGAGCGTTGCTTTGAGGTGTACTACTCGACAAAGAAGGGTGGTACAGGGTTGGGCTTGTCGACGACGCGCCGCATCGTCGAACAGCACAATGGCCGCATTGCAGTACTCTCCGAGAAGGGCCGCGGTACGAGCTTCTCGATCGTGCTGCCCTTGTTGGTTGAAATCCACGGCAAGAAGGAAGACGCGTGAGCGCAAAGGAAGCCGAGATCAAGGGCCGCGTGTTGGTCGTCGATGACGATGAAGGTCACGCGGAGTCGCTCTCCGAGGCGTTGGAGATGGATGGCTGGCGTTGCACGCTGGCGAACTCGGCTGAGGCGGGCATTGAGCGCCTGACGGAGTCCAGTTTCGAGGCCGTGCTGACGGACTTGGTCATGCCTGGTCAGACGGGCATCGATGTGCTGCGCGCTGCGGGGCGTTTGCAACCGGATTGCGCGGTGTTGCTGGTCACGGGCCACGAATCGGTCAAGACGGCCGTCGATGCGCTGCGCCATGGTGCGGCCGACTACTTGTCCAAACCGGTGGACTTGGCCGAGTTGCGCGCACGCTTGTCGCGCGCTGTGGAGTCGACACGCTTGCGCCGCGTGAACACCGAGTTGTTGCAGCGTTTGGATGAACGCTACGGAGTGGAAGGCTTGGTCGGCCGTTCACCCCAAATGCAAAAGGTGTTTGATGTGCTGCGTCAAGTCGCACCGAGCACCGCCACTGTGTTGGTCTTGGGCGAGTCTGGCACGGGCAAAGAACTGGTGGCGCGCGCAATCCACACCAACAGCCCTCGCGCCAAGAAGAACTTCGTGGCCGTCAACTGCGCGGCTTTGGCCGAAGGGTTGATCGAGAGCGAGCTCTTTGGCCACGTGAAGGGCGCCTTCACCGGAGCCGTCGCGAGCAAGGAAGGGCGCATGGTGTACGCCGATGGCGGCACGCTCTTCTTGGATGAAGTGGGTGACATGCCGCTGGCTACGCAAGCCAAGTTGTTGCGTGCGCTCGAGACGCGCGAAGTGGTTCCTGTGGGTGGCAATGCCGCACAGAAGATCGACATCCGTTTGGTGTCGGCCACCAACCGCAACTTGGAAGAGATGGTCAAGGATGGTCGCTTCCGCGAGGACCTGCTCTATCGCTTGCGCGTGGTTGAACTGCGTTTGCCGCCGCTGCGCGAGCGTAAAGGAGACTTGACGCTGCTGCTGGATCACTTTGTCCAAGAGTTCGCCAAGCTCCATGGCCGCGCAGTGCGTGCGATCCAGCCCGAAGCTCGCGCGGTGCTGAACCGTTACGAGTGGCCCGGCAATGTGCGTGAGTTGCGCAATGTGGCCGAGAACATGGTGCTCCTTGCGCGCGGCGATGTGATCGGCGTGGAGGACCTTCCGGACAGCGTGCGTGGTGGCGGCCAAGCTCCCAGCGCCGGCGTCGAACTGGCCGGGCGCAGCTTGGTCGACATGGAGCGCGAGCTGATCCGCGTGAATCTCGAACTGTGCGGCAAGAACCGCGAGCGCACCGCCAAGATCTTGGGGATCGGCGAACGCACCCTCTACCGCAAGATCAAGGAGTACGGCTTGGAGTAGGCCGTCCTGCCGATTCGGCAGGGGGCTTTTGGTCCTTGCCGCCATGCTGCCGGATTGGCAGTTGATAGGCCGCGCCAGAGACGATGGATGCAGTCTAAACCTCTGCGATGAAGGTACTTAGCGGATTTTGCACCTGCTGGCACGCACTTTGATTCTTGGTCGGCACCATGACTCAACAAGGCAAGATCATCGGCATCGATTTGGGTACGACCAACTCCTGCGTCTGCGTGATGGAAGGCGGGTCTCCCGTCGTCATCCAGAACGCGGAGGGCGGTCGCACTACGCCGTCGGTCGTCGCGTTCCAGACCGATGGTTCGCGCCTCGTCGGCGCGCCGGCCAAGCGCCAGGCCGTGACCAACCCCACGAAGACGATCGCTTCGATCAAGCGCTTCATGGGCCGCCGTCACCACGAAGTGACCGGCGAAGAGACCAAGGTCGCCTACAAGATCATCGGTGGTCCCGATGAGTTGGTGAAGGTCGACATCGACGGCAAGAAGTTCACGCCGCCCGAGATCAGCGCGCAAGTGCTGGCTTACCTCAAGGAAGCTGCCGAAGCGTACTTGGGTGAGAAGGTGTCGCGTGCCGTGATCACGGTGCCGGCGTACTTCAACGACAGCCAGCGTCAAGCGACCAAGGATGCGGGCACGATCGCGGGTTTGACCGTCGAGCGCATCATCAACGAGCCGACTGCCTCGGCACTGGCCTTTGGTCTCGACAAGAAGAAGTCGGGCAAGGTGGCCGTGTTCGACTTTGGTGGCGGCACGTTTGACATCTCGATCCTCGACATCGGTGACGGTGTCTTCGAAGTGCTCGCGACGAACGGCGACACGCACCTCGGCGGTGACGACTTCGACCAAGCCTTGATGACGTGGATCGCCGACGAGTTCAAGAAGCAAACAGGCATCAATGTGCGCCAGGATCCCATGGCCATGCAGCGCCTCAAGGAGGCTGCTGAGAAGGCCAAGATCGACTTGTCGTCGGTGCAACAGACAGACATCAACTTGCCGTTCTTGTCGATGGACCAGAGCGGTCCCAAGCACTACCAAGCCACGGTGTCGCGTGCACAGTTTGAGCGCTTGATCGAGCCCTTGGTGCGTCGCGCGGACGATCCGTGCGTCAAGGCG
>JBILXQ010000453.1:0-2727 GCA_044378375.1 Planctomycetota bacterium | reverse complement strand
ATGGGAGTGCTCCCGCTGCAGTTCGCCGACGGTGCATCGGCGGCGTCGCTGGGCCTCGATGGCAGCGAAGAGATCAGCGTCAAGGGCATCGCGCAGGCGTTGAGTAACTTCAAGCCCGGCTTGCGCATCGATGTCGAGGCCAAGAAGAAGGACGGCAGCGTGAAGCGCTTCCCGACCATCCTGCGCATCGACACCGCCAACGAGACGCAGTACTACCGCCACGGCGGCATCCTGCAGTTCGTGCTGCGCCGCCTCGTGGCGCAGGGCTGAGATGCCGGGCTGAGGTACCGCAAGCGGCCGCTCACGGCCCACATCAAGACGCCAGCAGGGCTCACACCAGAGCGATGCTGGCGTCTCCCATTGGGCACCCAGAAGTCGCTGCTGTCCGGTGTTTTTGACCGTGACGCGCCACTCCAGAGCGGGCAGAAATGTGCGCCGCCCGGCGGAAACCGGGCGGCGTAGAGAAGCCTAGGTCTACTATAGAGATGTGCTACTTGGCAGCCGGTTGCGTATCGACCGCGCGCACTTCGACGGAGCGCGCATCTACACCGGAGGGGAGTTCGATAGTGGCGCGAGCCTTGTCGAATCCGCCCTTCGGCGACGCGTCGTAGGAGAGCATCGCCACCACGCGTTCGTCGTAGACGATCGAACCATCGGCGCCTTTGCTGATGACCTCAAGCGTGCGGCGGTTCGGCGTGTCGAGCCAGAAGCCCGACATGCCAACGGACAACGAGCGACCGTCTTCCGAGGCTTCGACTTGCAGGTCGATCAGGCGCGAGTCGGTCTTCACGGCCGTGGTGGTGCAAGCGGTGGCGAGGGCGCAGAGAAGGAAGGTAGTGGTGATCTTGATCATGGTGGTCTGTGGTTAGGACTCGAGTGCGGTTGCGAGTCGTGTACAGAACCTTAGGTCGCGCAGGCTGTCGCGGCGGGAGATGCTGGCGGCCAAATGCGTATTCCGCGCTGCGCTGGGAAGATCCTTCCGTATCCGCGGCGTGCAAAGTGCCTACTTGCGTCGTGAGCTGACGATTGCGGAAACTCTTTCCATGCCTCCGCAGGAAGAACCGGCACAGCTGCCTTCGACAGATCCTCGCGTGCGCGAAGCGCTCGATGTGCGCCGCTGGTCCGTGCGCTCGTTGAAGGCCGCGCCTCCGACGGTGGTGTTGTCCTTTGGCGTGGGATGGTTGGATCCAGAAGGAGGGGAGACCTTGTTGGCGGCCACCGCCTTGGTGTTTGCCTTCGTTGCAGCGTTCTTTGGCCTGGCCGGTCTCTTTGGGTACCAGTACTCGAAGGAGCGGCTGCCTGAACAGGCGCCGTATCGCTGGGCGGTGACCTTCGGAATCACCGGCATTTTGGGCGGTTTCCTGGCTGGTTTGGTGGGGTTGGTGACATGAGCCAAGGCCCCTTTCAGGAATTGGTGGTGGCCGAAGGCCATCTGATCGACTCGCAGCTCCTGTCACGAATTTTTGACAAGATCCTCGAGCGAGGTGGTACCTACGAAGTGGTCGAGTTCACCATCGGCAAGACCACCGAGGAGCCTTCGCGTGTGTGCTTGCGCTTGTACGCCGAGGGTGAGCGTCAGTTGAGTGCGCTTGTCGAGCAGTTGGTGCCGTTGGGCTGCCGTTTGCAGAGCGAATCGGATGCGCGGGTCGAAGTCTGTACCCGCGATGGTTGTGCACCGCTGGAGTTCTATTCCACGACCAACCACCGCACACAAGTGCGTTTGGGTGGCCGCTGGCAAGCGGTGGCTAGCCAGCGCATGGATGCCGCCATTGTCGTCTTGGCGGGACAACCCGTCTGTCGCAAGCTGCGCGATCTGCGACGCGGTGATGCGGTGGTGGTCGGCCACGAAGGTGTGCGCGTGATTCCCGAAGCGGCCACGCGAGAGAAACACCAGTTCGCTTTCATGGCGAACGACATCAGCTCGGAGCGTCGTGTCGAGGTCAGTGTTGCGCGCGTCGTTGAGCTGTTGCGCGATGCACGCAGCAAAGGTGAGCGCATCGTCTTTGTCGCGGGACCTGTGGTCGTCCACACCGGTGCCGCCGAGGCGTTCATGGAGCTGATTCGCCGTGGGTGGGTGGATGCGCTGCTCTCTGGCAACGCCTTGGCTGTCCACGATGTAGAGGTGCAGTTGTACGGCACATCGTTAGGTGTGTCGGCACGCACCGGTGCGCCGGTAGAAGAGGGGCACAAGCACCACATGCGCGCCATCAACGCGATCCGTCATGCAGGTTCGCTGCAGGCGGCGGTGGAACAAGGTGTGTTGCGCGGCGGTGTGATGCATGCGTGTGTGACGCACCATGTGCCTTTCGTGCTGGCCGGTTCGATCCGTGATGATGGACCGCTGCCGGACACCGTCATGGACTTGGTGGCCGCGCAAGACGCGTATGCGCGCGCCTTGGAAGGTGCTGGCGTCGTGGTGATGCTGTCCTCGATGCTGCACGCGATCGGCGTTGGCAACATGTTGCCTTCGTGGGTGCGTGTCGTGTGCATCGACATCAACCCTGCGGTGGTGACGAAGCTCTCGGATCGCGGCTCTTCGCAGACGATCGGAATCGTCACGGATGTAGGGTTGTTCCTGCAGCAGTTGGTGCGTCAGCTCGGACCGAGTTCAGCCTCGGGCGCGTAAGTAGTCCTGCGGGTCGTGGTCGTCGACCGCCACGGCTGCTGCGCGAGCTGCGTTGGCTTGCAGAATCAGCTCGGCATCGCGCTGGTCCAAGATCCCTTGCT